>JBJTUI010000621.1:0-8979 GCA_046080625.1 Elainella sp.
CTTGCCGATGGGCCGCTGATTGAGCGGCGATTGAACGGCGAACCCCAACTCCGTGGCCCATCAGCGTACCCACTTCACATCGCTTGCTTCGGAGGAATCATGACCCATCGCCCGATTATCCTTGGCATTGTAGGCGACAGCGCCGCTGGTAAAACAACCTTGACCAAAGGGATTGCGCAGGTGCTGGGCGAAGAGAACGTCACGGTAATCTGTACGGATGATTACCACCGCTATGACCGCAAGCAGCGGGCTGAAAACGGCATTTCGGCCCTGCACCCCGACTGCAACTACCTCGATATTATTCAGCAGCATCTGGGCCTGCTGCGCACCGGCCAGCCAATCCTGAAGCCGATCTATAACCACACGTCCGGCACCTTCGACCCGCCGGAATATATTGCGCCGCGCCGGTTTGTAATCGTAGAAGGGCTGCTGGGCTACTCCACCCGAGGCATGCGCGACAGCTACGATGTCAAAGTTTACCTGGCTCCGCCGGAGGAGCTGCGCACCACCTGGAAGATCAAGCGCGACACCCGCAAGCGGGGCTACAGCGAAGACGAGGTGATGGAGCAGATGCGCAAGCGGGAATACGACTCCGAACATTTCATTCGGCCCCAGCGCCAGTGGTCTGACATCGTGGTGACGTTCTATCCACCCAACGGCGGCGGCAATGACCTGTTGTTGAACGCCAAGCTGGTGTTGCGTCCGACAATCCCCCACCCCGACCTGACTGAAATTTTGGGTGTAAACGGCAATCACCTCGGAGATGCGATTCGGCTGGAGCTGGATCGGGATATGGGCAAGCCGGTTGACGTGCTGCAAATCGACGGTCAGGCAACCAGCGACCAGGTGCGAGAACTGGAATGTGTGCTCTGCAACGAAGTCCCCTACCTCGGCAAGTTTTGCAGTTTGGAGGGCAATCAGGATTTGGGCAAGGTGGTTGGTACAACCGGTGAAACCCTGCAAAGCTACCCGCTGGCCCTGACCCAGCTTTTGATTACTTACCATATTCTCAAGGCGCTGAATCTGGACGGCATCAGCGAATTTTAAGGGCTGTACCCTTCATCGCCATGGATGACGCGCCCTAGCGGGTTTGATTGGAGCGGGCGTAGCAGTAGGAAATAGAACCCCTGAAAGGCTACACTGCTGAGTGGTTGGAACGCACTCAGGAGATGACTATGCTGGAAGTTTTTCAAAAGCTGCTGGGGACAACAGAGCTGGACTGGGGCCAGCCCCAGCAGGAGGCCATGGTGGATTTGCTGCTGCTGGGCATGTATTCCGATAATCTGATCTCGCTGGCCGAAAACGAATTTTTGGAAACCGAAGCGACCCAGCTCACCTGGGAGTCGGGCATTTCGTTTGGCGGCTACTTGCAGCGCACCATTCCCAAGGTCCGGACGGCCAAGGCCAGCCCCGAAGCCAAAACCGCGTTCCTGAACGACATCATGACTCGCCTGGGTGGCCCCGAAGCGCAGCAAAAAGCGCTAGAAGCACTCAACGCCCTGCTGGCTGCCGATGGCCTCGTCCAGCTAGAAGAAGTGTTTTTGGCCGAAGTCAAGCAGGCAATGGGAGCGGCCTAGAACGGTCATGCGGCCTAGAACGGTCATGCGGTCTAGAACGGCCTGATCTGCACACCCAAGAACCGATCCAGCAGGCCGTTGCGCCAGACAAACCGGACCACCAATGCCCAGACCAGGGCCACTAGCCCGATGCCCAGATAATCCGTGAGGCTGAGCGGGTAGAGTTCGAAAAAGTCGCGCAGGGCGGGCACCGCCAGAATTACCAGGTAGAGCAGCAGCACTAGCCCAGCCAGCAGGCCATAGCGCCAGTCGCGGTTCAGCGGTTCACCTCCCACGCAGGCGGGAGTCGGCGGCTTCAGAAACACAATCAGCAGCAGGCCGCCCAGCACCTGCATCGTGATCAGGGCGGTTTCGGCGACCCATTGGGCTCGCAGCAAATCGGCGGCAGTAATTCGCTCGTCCAGCTGCTGGAGCGTGATCTGGCCGCTGAGCCACTCCATCACCGGGGTGATATGCTCGCCCAGAAAGTAGAGGTAGACCAGGATGCTGGCCAGCGACAGGGTGAGGGTGGCGGGCAGGACAAAATGCAGCAGTGGGTTGCCCTCTCGGTAGGAGCGGATACCGGGTTTGGCCCAGAGCGTCACAAAGAAGGGCGGCAGACCCACGGTGAGGAAGGTGACAATCGTGCTGGTTTTGATGCCGAAGGGGAACGACAGGGCGATCATCCCAACAGCGATAATCGCTAAGATAAACGAAAAAATTCGCACCATAAACAGCTTGCTGATGTCCGTGACGCCGTTGCGGATGCGCTGGCCCTCCAGAAAGATCTTGGGCAGGGCTCCAAAGGTATCGTTGAGCAGGACGATATCGGCCACGCCTCGGGTGGCCTGACTGCCGCTCTCCATGGCGATGCCCACGTTTGCCTGCTTCAGGGACAGGACATCGTTTACCCCGTCCCCCATCATGGCGACGTAGTGCTGACGATTCTGGAGGCTTTTGACCAGACGGGCCTTCTGTTCCGGCATGATCCGGCCAAAAATCGTGCTCTCCTCAGCGGTCTGGGTGAACTGGGCCTCGTCCATCTGGGCCAGCTCCTGCCCCGAAACGGCCAGAATATCCTGGCTCAGCCCGGCCTGTTTGGCCAGAGCCGCCACCGTAGCCGGATTGTCGCCCGAAATCACCTTGACCCGAATCCCGGCCTGCTGAAACTCGGCCAGGGTTTGGCGAGCGTCGGGGCGCAGCTCATCGCCCAGGAACAGCAGGCCCAGAGGTCGTAGATCGGTTGGCAGCACCGGGTTGTCGCTGGCGTTGGCAGAAGTGGGGCCGCTGGAACCAGTGGGGCTATAGGCAAACAGCAGCACCCGCAAACCCTGATCGGCTCCGGCCCGAACCGCCGTTTGAAGCGCTTGGGACAGGGCAATCGCCTGCCCCAGAATTTCTGGCGCGCCCAGCACATAGAGGCCAGGAGATTGGGCAAAGGCCAGGGCGCTCCACTTGTAGGCCGAGTCAAACGACACCTCGGCCTGGAGCGGCTGTCTGGGTCTGGGAAAGGCGGCAGCAATCGCCTCGTTGGTTTTGTTGCTGGTGGAGGCGCTGGCGGCAAAATCGCCCAGCAGGGATTCCAGCTTGCCTGCCTCTGGGCCGATGGGCTTCACCTCCTGGAGCTGTAGGCGGTTGGCGGTGAGGGTGCCGGTTTTGTCGAGGCAGATCACGTCCACATTGCTGAGCGATTCCACCGCGTTGGCCTGCTGTACCAGCGCACTCTGCTGGGCAATCCGCACCGCCCCCAGCGCGTAGGCCAGGGTGATCATCAAATAGAGGCCGCTGGGCACCAAGCCGACAATCACGGCAATGTTTTGCACCCCGGTCGTGAGCGAGCTGATGCCCAAAATTACCCGCAGGCCAATCACTAACCCGAGTAGAATTGCAATGCCCAGCAGCAGCCGGATCAGGATATTGATTTGCTCCTGGAGCGGCGTCACGACTTTGCGGAACTTGCGGGCCTCTGCCGTCATTTTGCTGGCCAAACTCTCGGTCCCGACCTTTTCCACCTCGTAGCAGGTGGTGCCGCTAACGCAAAAGCTGCCGGAATAGACCGGATCGCCCGCCCGCTTCAGAATCAGATCGGATTCGCCGGTCAACAGCGACTCATCGACCTTGGCTTCGCCGTCTCCCACCACGGCCCCATCCACCACAATCTGGTCGCCGGGACGCAGCACCAGCAGGTCGCCCACCACAATCTCTGATGGATCAATGCTGCGCTCCTGGCCTTCCCGAATCACGCTGGCCTGGGGACGAGTCACCAGAGCAATCTTGTCCAGCTTGCGCTTGGCCCGGATCTCCTGAAAAACATTGATCACCACATTCAGCAGGATCACCGTCGCCAAAACCACGACATCGCTGGCCCGCCCCAGCCCAATCAGCACCAGACTCAGGAAGAAATAGACGCCGTTGATAAAGGTGAACAGGTTGTCCCGCAGAATTGCCCCATAGGTGCGGCTGCTGGGGTTGGGGACATCGTTGCCCTGTCCGGCAGCTCGCCGTGCCGCCACGTCTTGGTGGCTAAGTCCTTTGAGGCTGGAGTTCATGACGACAAATCCTGATGTGATCGAGGGAATTGATTGAAATCCTACACGATTTGCTGTTCAGCGAATATTTGCCCTGACTCAAAACCTTTTCAGGATGGACAAAGGGTATTCGATTAAGTAGCTCAACATAATGACCTGCAAAATAGGGGGGGAGGGCCGCGCCCCCGCGATTTCCCCCTCCACCCCTTCAGCGCTATTAGACCAGCTGCAAACTAAGCCTGGGCGATTTTGTCGCCAATCGCATCGGGGAAGCAGACATTGGTGCCGCCCAGACCGCAGTAGCCACCCGGATTTTTGGCCAAATACTGCTGGTGGTAGTCTTCGGCGTAGTAGAACTCGGGGGCGTCCAGGATCTCGGTGGTGATTGTGCCGTAGCCCGCTTTGCTCAGCATTTCCTGGTAGCTGTCGCGCAGCCGTTCGGCGGTTTGGCGCTGCTCGTCTGAGTAGACGTAGATACCGGAGCGGTATTGGGTGCCCGTATCGTTGCCCTGCCGCATCCCCTGGGTGGGGTCATGGCTCTCGAAGAAGAGTTTTACCAGCGCTTCGTAGCTCACCTGTTTGGGGTCAAACGCCACCAAAACAACCTCGTTGTGGCCGGTCATGCCGGTGCAGACTTCTCGGTAGGTGGGGTTGGGGGTCAGCCCTGCCGAGTAGCCCACCGCCGTAGAATAGACGCCGTCCTGCTGCCAGAATTTCCGCTCGGCTCCCCAGAAGCAGCCCAGGCCAAACTGGGCCAGCTCCACGCCTTCGGGAAAGGGCGGCTGGAGCGGATGGCCGTTGACATAGTGGCGCTCGGGCACGGGCATTTTCTCACTGCGTCCGGGCAGGGCTTGCTCAGGCGTCGGCAGGCTCAGCTTTTTGCCAAATCCGAATAACACCATAGGAATTCTCTTTACTTTTTTTAACGACTACTTCAGATCGTGCCATATTTGCCTGAACTTTGCTGAGACAGCGATGGGCTGTGGTTAAGGAATTCCTGAGCTGTCGCTTAAATTACCTGGCTCGCTCCGATCCCTGGCATCACAACCGTATTTTCCAGCAATTTCAAATTGAAATTCCCAAATTCTGGCTCTATAGTCAAAGACATCAGGATTCGGATGGATAGCTTGGGTAGTTGAAACTACTGTCTAACGACTCTCCATAGCAAGCGATACACAGCTCCCTAGTTTTCTATCCTGCACAGGTGGCAAGCATCTCATGGCACACATTTTCTCTCGGAACTCGAACGCGACAAAATTCTCGACGGCTCTGCTGATTGCAGGAACGCTGATCGCCACAGGATTGCAGCTCCTAATCGCCCAGCCCGCTTGGGCAGACTGCATCACCCCCGATGGGTATCGGGTTCCCACCGGCACTCGGATTGGGCCTTATACCTGCATGCCTGACGGTACCTGGCAAGCCTAACTTTGGCCGGAGCCCCTGACTATGCCGAACCGCAGAAGCGCTGTGGCTGACTCCCAGCCCGAAGCTGTCAATCAGAAGTCAATTCTCTACCGACCGAAAGAAGAAATCGTGATTAGCTGGATTCAGGGCTGCGGCACGCTGCTGGTTTCGGCAGTGCTGGGGGTGCTGACCTGGAATCAAACCCGGATTGCCCAAGGGGTGCAGCAGCACGAGGTGATGGCCAGCTATCTAGCCCAGATGTCGGAATTTCTGCTGGAGCGCAACCTCCGGACCTCCAAACCCACGGACGATGTCCGAACCGCCGCCAGCTCGATTACGCTCAACGCCGTTCGCCGTCTGGATGCCGAGCGCAAGGGCCAGCTGCTCAAGTTTCTCTATGATGCCAACCTGATCGGCAGCTGTCCGGCTGCGCCCCTAGACCCGAAAGTTACCGAAACTATCCGGTGTAGCCCTGCGGTGTTGCAGCTGAATGGGGCAATGCTTCAACAGCTCCGGTTCGAACGATCCCTCAACCTGGCTGGAATTACCCTGAGCGGTATGGATCTATCCGACTCGGACCTGCAAAATATGGGGCTGCCCAAAGCTGTGGCCAAAGGCGCAACGCTGGAGCATACCAAGTTGAACAGGGCCGTTCTAAACAATGCCGATTTCACCTCGGCCCGGTTGCAGCAGGCCGATCTAACTGCTGCCCAACTGACCCGAGCAAACCTGTCAAACGCCCTCCTGGACAAGGCAAATTTCAGCCAAGCGATTCTGGTCGGTTCCAACCTCAAGGGTGCCTTTCTGGTCGGGGCAACTTTAGCCCAGTCCCGCCTGGACAGCGCCAATCTCACCTATGCCGCGCTACTGGATGCCGACCTCAGCGGTGCTTCCCTGGTTGATGCCGATCTGCGCTGCGCGGCGTTGCAGGGGGCGAAACTCACAGGAGCGGCGCTAAATCGGGCTCTGCTGACGGGGGCGCAATACGACCAAACCACCGAGTTTCCCGCAACCTTCGACAAGAACCTTCACGCTATGGTGCAGGTAGAGCGAGACCAGCGCTCCCAGCGCCCGCCCTGCGCGATTCAGTAGGGTGCGCCTAGCCCTCGCAGGTGAGCCAGAGCGTCTGTACGACCCCAGCGTCACCCCGAAACCGCCGCATTTGCGTTTCTTAATAATCACCTCAAACCCTCTTCCACCGCCTTAATTTTCGCTTAAACCCGCCGCCAAGCAGCTTGTCTTACGTGATATAGGATACTAAGTATGCTATGAATGTGCCAAATATCACCTTTTTAGCCCGATGGCCAACCGTATCTTCATGCAATTTTGACTTGCTTTTCCAAAAAATTCCCTTATAGTCGAATTACATCAGGATTTACACTGATTTCGACTGTAGATACTTCATAGGTGCTGCTTTCCAGGCATCGCCTTCTGGACGCCTTCTTGAGACTGAGCTTTGTCCTAGCTTGTCCTATTCTCCTGTCTATTCAAGGATTTCGTCATCATGCTGTACCCTACCTCTGCAAAACGCTCGATTGCTCTACTCGTTTCAAGTACGCTAGTCGCGATCGTGGCGCAGATGTTCGTGGCGCTACCGGTAAAGGCGGATTGTGTCACATCAGCTGGTGTCAGGTATAGAACTGGTGAAACGTATGGACCCTATACTTGTCAACCAGACGGAACTTGGCAATGATTACCTCAGTATGAGAATACTGTAATGTCTACGGAAAAACTATTCTGGTTTAGTGCGTTGTTTAGATTTCTGAATACCAATATTAAGGAGAAACCGATTTACGATTGGGGTATTTTAGCCGGTACTCTTTTAGTTCCGATTGTGCTCACCGGGTTTGGCGCAATAACTACTTTACAGGAGAGGTCGAGAGCTGAGCAACAAGAGCGTATAGCTAAGCAAAATGCTGATAAAGATCGTCAGCATCAAGTCATGACAGCTTATTTGAGTCAAATGACTGACTTAATCCTTGACAAAAAGCTTCTTGAACCTAAAACTGATCCCAATACAAAAACTGTTGCGCGTGCAATTACATTAACCACAGCTCGTCGTTTAGATCCAGAAGGTAAAGGCCAACTCCTCAAATTTTTATATGAAGCTAAACTAGTAGGCCGTTGCCCTATAGAGAATCTTCAAGCTAAAGTTCCATCTGATCCTACTCTACCTGTACAAGCGTTAACAGAGGAAGAGCGAAAGGAGTTATGTATTACACCAATATTCGAGCTAGAAACCGCAAGACTTGAGACGGCAAGCTTAGGCGAAACGCCTAGACCAGAGCTGATAGGCATGAATTTGAATGAGTCAAGTTTGGACGGAGCAAATCTACCAGGAATCAAACTGTTATTTGCCTCGCTCATAAAAGCAAATTTAAAGAACACAAATCTTGCAGAAGCAAGTTTTGCAGGCGCAAGTTTAGATGGAGCACGATTAGATGGGGCTTATCTTCAAAAAGCAATTTTGTCAGGTGCTACGCTAGCTGGCGCTAACCTTCAAAGGGCTAATCTTCAGTGCGCCAACTTAAAGGGGGCCGATTTGCGTGATGCTGATTTGGGAGGAGCAGTTCTAGACAATGCAGACTTGAGTGAAGCCAAATTGGGCACTTTGCAGGCAAAAGGTGCAAAGCATCCTACTAGCACTAGCTTGCGAAAAGCAATTTTAACAGGTACTAACTTGTCGCAGTTAAAGAGCCTCGAAAAACTCGATTTGCAAGGAGCAATCTTTAACGAAACAACTGTTCCTCCTGATGGTTATTCTTTAGCTCAGCTTAAATCCGATCTAGGAATGGAGCCTGAAGCATCTCCTCTGGAAAGCTTAACAGACCAGAAAATTATCTGCGACAAAGTAGTTTCGCCCGAAAAACCACCGGAAGCCGATTTAGCTTCAGAAAGTAAATTGACATCACCGATAGATTGGCTTTGGAGAAGCTCATTACTAAGATTAGAAAGGGCAAATCACTCTTGATCTACTCCTCAAACTCCGGTGCCCACAGCTCTTCTAGCGGCATCTCCCAACCGGGAAGCAGGTCGGGCAGTATCAGCACGTCGGTGCCCTTTAGGATGACCGGCTCCTGATTGCGGCGGCGCAGTTCTAGCCGTTTTTGTTGGGGGTGAATCAACATTCCGACTGTGGTTCCCTCAGCCAGAAAGCTGTCCAGTTTCTCTCGCAGCTTGTCGAGCGAGTCAGTCGGGCTTTTGACCTCAACCGCCAGATCGGGGGCCAAGGGCGCGAAGACTTCGGGTGATACCGGCAGGCGTTCGGCTTTGACAAAGCTGACATCTGGTGAGCGCATGTCCGCCCCGGCAGCTCAAACCCAGCGCTAGAAGCGGTGACTCGACCCAATCGGCGGGGCTTTACCCAGCTTCCCAGACCGATGATCAGGTTGGCTGCTACCTCATCGGAGTTGTAGCCTGACGGACTCATGACGATAATCTCCCCTGCCACCAGCTCCATCTTGAGGTCAGGCTGCTGCTGCTGCAAACGC
>JBJTUI010000622.1:0-6579 GCA_046080625.1 Elainella sp.
TTTTTAGGGGAGTACAGAGGGCAAGCCCTCTGTTGGGGGCTGCGCCCCCAAACCCCTACCGTCCCATATTTGCACCTACCTACTTAGACCCGATCAGGTCATGATGTCGTTGTCTGGGTTGATCAGGTGGAACAGCTTTTGTTTGATCTGCATGTCGAACACTTCCCACTTCATGCGAGTATAGTCGGCGTTTTCGTTAGAGCCAGACAAAAAGCCCATCGGGATCTCGAATCCGCCCGCCATGGAGCGGCCCCCGCCGAAAAATCGACCCTGGGAGTCCTGGCCAAACGCCTCTTTGATAAACTCATCTGGATCAAGCGTCATTTTTGAGGTGCGCAGCGAGCCAATCACCACCTCCAGGTCTTCGTCCTCATCGTGGACAATGCCATAGACCACCGCCGTATGGACGTTTTCCTCGGTGACTAAAAAGTCAGCAGCCTGGGGGATGGCATCCCGGTCGTCGTAGCGCAGGTAGCCCACCCCAGCAATCGAAAAGTTGTTTTTCAGCATGCGGTTGCGCAAGGAGCGCTCGATTACATCCATCACCCGCTTGGAGCGGGAGGCCTGCAACACCGAGTTAAGCAGCTGCGTATCGCAAAACCGGCTGAGGTAGGCTGCCGCCAAAAAATCCTCTTCCTGGGCCTGCATCAAGCGATTGGTATCGGAGCGCAGACCGTGCATCAGGGCCGTAGCGCACTTGACATGCTCGCTGTTATTGGTGTCCAGCTTCAGCAGGCCCGACTGTAAATATTGGGTCAAGATTGTCGCCGTTGCTCGCACCTGGGGCCGCAGATCTAAAAACTCGGCGTTGAGTTCGCCCTGGGCCGCGTGATGATCGATTACCACCACCAGCGGCATCTCCAGCTGTTGCACCACAGTCGAAACCTGGGTCGTCGTCCCCTGGTTATCGATATAGACACAGCCCTGATATTGGGACAAGTCTTTCTCCTTCAGGACCTGCGGCGTCCAGCGCTGGGCAGGCAGGCCAGTCAGCCGCACCAGAGCAATGTTCTCCTGGTGGCTCAGGGCTCCGGTATAGACAATATCACTCCGAATCTCATACTGCTGGGCAATTAACTTGTAGGCCCAAGCGCAGGACAGGGCATCGGGATCGGGAAAATCCTGGAGCGCGACCAGATGGCGATCGCCGCGATGGCGTTCCAGCACCTGGCGGATTTCCTCTACTTTCTGCTCGGTCAGGGTGCGGGCTTGGGGAGCCATCCAACCCTGGGTAATTTTGGTCGCCTTCTCGGCCCGATCTAGGCCCGTGGTTTGGATCGAGTCGCGGACAGGCTCAGACGTAACAACAGACTCCATGACGGTTGGGTTAGATACTCGCTGGGTTGAATAGGACAGGGCTGGTTGAGTAGAACGAGCGTGAAGGGCGTCAGATGACATTGAATCTGGGGTTGGAGAAAGAGTTTGAGGTTGATGTAGCGAAAGACAGTAACGAAAGACAAGCGGGATGAAGACGATTCAAGTTTCAGGAGCAAGTTCTAAATCTATGTTGAGGACTGATTTGAGATTGGGGGCTGTTTCCAGCCGAGCTGCTTGAACTGGTGAGCCCTAGAGAGAAGGAGCAGGTTTGCTAAAGTGCCATCGGATCTGTCGTTTTTCCTATTTCGATCCTTACAAAAAATTTGTGCCCCTGCCTGGGGAAATTTCCGATCCCTACCCTCGGGTAGAGCTACATCCAGAGCCCCAGTCCAGATCCAACCAGGCTTAGGGCAGTGATCACAGGAATCTAGCTCAGCTCCCGCCCGCTGTTTGGGGCTACACCAGCCGCTGCGCTCAAAACCCCCAGCCACAATCAAGACCGGGGGTTTAAGCACCAATGACATATTTTTTCCATTCCTGATGCACACCGCTCTTGACGTGCTTGGTCACTTCGAAGTAAAGACCGCTGTGGGGTTTGTGGGGGGGTTGCCGCAGCAGCATATTTGCTTCCTTGGGAGTACGGTTACCCTTCTTGACGTTACAGCGAACACAGGCCGCCACCATATTCTCCCAGGAGTCTTCGCCGCCGCGAGAGCGGGGAATCACATGATCCAGCGTCAGGTCATCTCCCGTACAGCCGCAGTATTGGCAAGAGTGGCTGTCTCGATGTAGGATATTTCGGCGCGTCAGCGGAATCTCCTTGTAGGGCACTCGAACGTAGTGACGCAACCGGATTACCGTCGGCAGGGGAGTCTCCGCATAAACGTACCTGCCGTTGTGCTCGACTTGCTCAGCTTTGCCCTTGATCAGCAAGACGACAGCACGTCTCCAGCTCGTAATGTTCAGCGGCTCGTAGGAAGCGTTCAGGACTAGAACCTTGCCCATTGATTCGTGCGGATGTTTTTTACAGATAGTAACACAGGTCATCCTTTCCCTGACTAAATTGAAGAAACTTGGATGGGGGTAAGCGCCAGCCCTGTCAAGGTGACAAACGAGGATGCTAGGTTTGACCGTTTTGGTTTGTAACCGCAACTCAAAAACCTAATTTTTTCTCGCAGGGGGTTGAAAAATCGGAACGAGAAATAGCGGTTTCACGCTCATTCTCTGGATTGGATTTAACACCTTGACAGGGCTGGGGTAAGCGCCCGTTACAATCTCTAACTTCCCCTTGCAGACCGCCCGGCCAAATCTGCTATATTAGGTAAGCTTTAGCATCTGGAGAGATGGCTGAGTGGTCGAAAGCGGCAGATTGCTAATCTGTTGATGCCTTTAGGGGTATCCGAGGGTTCGAATCCCTCTCTCTCCGTTTTATGGGGTTGCCAATCATTTAGCTGCTGATAACTTTTGGCTGAGCCGCCTATGTGTCGCAGCCCTCTATCCGGGGTTGTCGCCCGAATTTCTAGCTACTGTGTCTAGATTAGGTTAGCTGCTGCTCCTGTTCATCTAACCAGACTGTGAGGGCTGCCAGGTTTTCCAAATCCAGTAGAGCCTCGCTTAGCGCTTCTAGTTGGACAATTGAAAGGCGTTGTATCCGTTCTTGCAGGCGAGGGGGAATGGCACCGACGCGACGCGAGAGCAGGCGGAGAATCACAGCTAATTCTCCTTCCTTTCTCCCCTGCTGCAAGCCCTGCTGCAAGCCCTGCTGTAACCAACTAGTAACAATTTGCATAATCTCCTCCTGAGTCTCTGGTTCAATCGTAGCGAGTTCCTGCCGAAAAACCTCTTCCTCAGCAGCGTTCAGGCGAAGATAGGTATCAATAAAGCCAGAAATCAGCTGCATGCGGGCAGGATCGAGTCGTAGGGTAGCCAGCAACCGCAGGCATTCCGTCTTCACTCTGGGACGATCGGCACGGGCAATGTTCATCTTGGCCATCAGCGCACTAGCGACCGGATTGGGCTGGTTGACAAAATCCCTCCAGTCCAGGCGATTGAGTTGTATCACCTCGTAGTGGAATTCCAAAATGCGCCTGTTGGGAAACTCAACCTGATAGACATTCGATTCTGCTCGCCTGGGGGATCGGTGGGAGAAGATGACAACCGGGTAGACAGGCAGACCATGCTTTTCATGCAGACGAGCAAAGTAGGCAAACATGCGTCGTCCAAACTGGGCTTCTGACCGTCCCTGGTGTTCAGTGTGGATCAGGAAGTAGGAGTTCTGGTTCCGGAAACGGGCTTTGACGACAAGGTCGGCTTCATAGCGCTGTCCAGCAGTGACATCCGTGAACAGTTCTTTGTCGAGCAGTTCCCAGCTGTTGGGGTCCAGGTAAGGGCTGAGCTCTGGTAGGAAGAGGTCAACAAACTCGAAAAAGAAAGTGGAAATCAGCTCTTTGAAAAGGCGATCGTGGTCGATCATTAGGTTTAGAACTCTTTCACACTAAGCCGGAGTATTTCTAATACCTAGCATTTCTACATCGAAAATCAGCGTGGCATTGGGCGGAATTGACCCCGTACCCTGGGCTCCGTAGGCCAGCGCAGCCGGAATAATCAACTGGCGTCGCGCTCCGACAGCCATCGTGCTGAGGCCCTCGTCCCAGCCCTTGATCACCTGCCCCTGGCCGATCTGGAACGAGAAGGGTTGGTTGCGGTCTCGGGAGCTGTCGAATTTGAAGCCGTTGGTCAAAATTCCGGTGTATTGCACCGTGACGGTCTGGCCAGAGGTCGGGGTTGGGCCGCTGCCGGGGGTAATGTCGATATATTCCAGCCCCGAGGGCAGCTGGGTGGGCGAATCGGGCGTGAAGGCATAATCGAGCCTGTAGGTCGTCTCCTGGCCCGCAGCGGGCGAGACGCGCAAAAAGTAATTGCTGCCAGCAATCCCGGTCAGCCGCTGATTGATGGCTTCGGCTGCCGTGCCGCTGTTGGTCGAGGCAAACAGCAGGTTTTGCTGGCCGTCGTAGAGTTCCAGCGTGGCGTCTGCGCTCAGGCCCGAGAGGGAGACATCGAACCGTCCGGCGATCAGCGTCCCAAACCCCAGAAAATCGTTGGGATCATTCGGGCCAACCGCGTCGGTAAAGCTGCCGGATGCCGCTCGTAGAGGAGTTGCCGTAGCGAAGGAATTGCCAAACCGGTCGCTGGTGGGAGCCGCCCTGAGGCTGAGCGCATAGCGGGTTGGGGTATTGGCCCGCAGGTTGACACGAACATAGTAGGTGCCTGGTTCCAGGATCAGGCCAGCAATAGTTTTAGCCCGGTTGCCGCCTGAAGTCGCGGTTTGCAGCACCCGCCCCGCCCGATTCAGCAGCAGAACATCGACATTCGCACCCCTGGCCAGCCCGTTCAGATTCAGATCCAGGCTGCTGCGGGTCTTAGGGGTGATCTGCCAAATGTCGGTGCGGTCTGTAGCGCTGAGCTGATCGCGCAGACTGCGACGGGTTGCCCCTACCGGAAACAGGCGGGCGGTGCGGAGCGTTTTTCCAGGATCTTTTGCCATGGGCTTGCGGTCTAGGCTTTGAGCCGTTGGCCCAAAGGGTGAGCTACGTTACCAAGGTACCCGCTGATCGCCCCAAACGGCCAGCCCGGAAAGCAGGTTTTGGCTAA
This sequence comes from Elainella sp., assembly GCA_046080625.1. GTDB lineage: Bacteria > Cyanobacteriota > Cyanobacteriia > Elainellales > Elainellaceae > Elainella. The sequence goes on from JBJTUI010000622.1 coordinate 4,969, forward strand.
TCTATTGCCTGGATAGAAGATAGCCTTAAAAAGAATAGCTGCAAAAAGAGCAGCCCCACCTGATTTGCTCGAAAGCTAAACCGATGAGGCTGGAGACGCAGTTAGGAGGTATCTTGGTTTCAACCTTAATGGCAGAAAGCGAAAAACACACGGCTTTTAACAAGTTCTTAAGCAATGCCCGGTCAAGCTGTATTTTTTCTCAAATTTTTGTTGTCTTTTTTACAGGATGCTTCTCCCCCCGTCATCCCAGCCGATCGCGAAACCGTATCTCTGGCTACTTCTTCCTATTCCTCAACCCGATATCCCAAATCAGCCAGCTGCATTCGTGACTGCCGCCACTTGGGCTGCACCTTCACAAACAGCTCCAGATAGACCTTGCCCATCACCAACTTCTGGATCTGCTGCCGGGCTCCCGTGCCAATCGTCCGCAGCATATTCGCGCCCTTGCCGATTAAAATTCCTTTTTGAGAAGCCCGCTCGACATAGATCGTGGCCAAAATTCGCGTGATGTTAACATCTTCTTCGACTTGATCTATCGTCACAGCCACCGAATGGGGCACCTCTTCCCGGGTGAGGGCCAAAATTTGCTCGCGAATCAGCTCACCCATGATGAATCGCTCGGGCTGGTCGGTGACAAAATCGGGCGGGTAATAGTAGGGGCCGGGTTCGAGCCGCTGAATCAGCTGGGTTTGCAGGGCTTCGATGCCTGTTCCGGTCAGAGCCGAGAATTTGGCGACCTGCCAGCCGTGGGCCTCGGCGATCTGACGATAGCTCAGATCAATCTCAGCAGCCGCTGCGTCGGGCTGCTGATCTGCCTTGTTAATCCCCAAAACGATGGGAATGGCAGACTGAGTGAGCAAATTGACAATGTAGCGGTCGCCGCCACCTGCTACCACCGAGCCATCCACGACAAACAGCAGTAGATCCACCGAATCAATTGCGATCCGGGCATTTTTCACCAGCACCTGGCCCAGCTCGTGCTGTGGTTTATGGATTCCCGGTGTATCGACAAAAATGATCTGGGCCGTGGGCAGCGTCAAAATTCCCCGCAGGCGGTTGCGGGTAGTTTGGGCAATCGGTGACGTAATCGCGATTTTCTGCCCTACCAGCTGATTCATCAGGGTCGATTTGCCGACATTGGGCCGACCCACAATCCCGACAAAGCCCGATTTAAAGCCTGCGGGGGCCGGGGGAATTAGGTCAGACAGGGCTGCAGCCTCTGGCCCGACTTGTAGCGACTGCTCCGCCGACTGGGGAACAGCACCCTCGGGGGACGAGATCGCCTCACTAGAATCAGCCTCAACAGGATCAGGCCCAGCAGGGAACTCTGGTTGAGCAACCGGCTGGGCGAACGGCTGGGCAAACGGTTGAGCAGATGCAGCGCGAGAAGAATGACTCATGGCAGTTGTCTAGCGAGTGGGGGCTGTCGGCGGTTAAGCAGGAAACCGGGCAATCTGAGAACAAGACATAAGACTTGTCGGGTAATAAAAGCCAAAATCCTCGAAACCCTCATCTGACAAGCCTTACAGACATTTTGGACAAGAATCGCTGTAACCCTTATGCCATAAGCCATTCAGCCTTTTTTTGAGTTATTACCCGACAAGTCTATTA
>JBJTUI010000623.1:0-5810 GCA_046080625.1 Elainella sp.
GTTGATACACCGTATACCAGGGGGGTAAATCATGGGGCATTAGCCGCCAGGCTCCGCCTGAGCGAATCAACCAGCGCAATCCGTTGAACACTTCTCTGAGGCTGTGTTCCCGTTGAGGGGCAGCTTCTGTCATCAAGGTTAGGCAGCTTGTACGAATAAGTTGATCACCTGGATCGGTCTACTGGCTTGAACAAGGGGCTTAAGCCCCTTGCCTGCTCAGGTTATTTTTACAAGACTCCTTAAGTATGGAGCGACAAATGCCCACTCCTCATCGCTGACATCTGTTGGGTATGCTGTTCTTTCCATACTCCCACTCTAACGAATCCTAAAAGTCCATAACACGCTCTAGAGACGTGCTCCCACTTCTGCTCTTTCGCCTCGTTACCTTCGCCTCGTTACCTTCGCCTCGTCACTCTGCCCCCTCATCCCAGAAAGCCGCCTCTATTTTATGACCATCTAAATCGCGCACAAAGCAGCCGTAGTAAGGCTCACCATATTCAGCTCTGCCGCCGGGTGCGCCCTCATCGCTGCCGCCTGCTGCTAACGCAGCCTCATAGAAGGCGTGGACTGCTGCTTTACTGGGAGCAATGAACCCAATATGCGTACCATTGCCGACCGTTGCAGGTTGTCCATCGAACGGGATACCTACCCAGAATTCGGGATACTGTTTGCCGTAGGCAATCACGCCTGGATGTTCTATTAACCGCTGGCAGCCCAGTGTCGGCAATACCGCGTCGTAAAAGGCTACTGCCCGTTCAAACTGATTGGTGCCGATTGAAACATGCGAGAGAATGCTGGGGTTGCTATCCATCTTTGAAGTAACGAGAGTTGGGATTGGACATAAGCTTGAGCAAAGCTAGGGAGCAGTTGCTCAAAAGCTTTGCGGTTTAGCCCTGTCAGGGTACGAATCAACCGGTCCTGTTTGAGTATGCGGTCTAGATCTAGCATGGCTCTACCAAGTTGCTATTCCTAACTCATTACCTCCTATTTCTCAACAAGTCTAATGCCATTTTCTACCAAATTCACAACGGCTGCATCTGGAGCGACTTGCCCAAAGACTTGCCTGCCATAGCCCTGCGGGCATTCAAGAAAGGCAAACGGTGTATAAATACTTCCGCCGATGGCAAAGGAAAAGCATCTGGCAAGCCATCCACGACCAGTTGTGCCGAAAGGTACGAGTATCGGTTGGTAAGAAGCCGCAAGCTACAGCAGGCAGCATCGATAGTCAGAGCGTCAAGACGACGGGAAAAAGCGGATGCGACCCCGCGCCGTCGTACGGCGCAAGGGAACACGCACTAAGCAGGGGGCAGTCTACGGCTTCGACGGCGGCAAGAAGATCAAGGGTTGCAAGCGGTTTATCTTAGTCGATACGTTGGGGCGAGTGATTTCAGTTTTGGTAGTTGAGGTGAACTGCTCAGAACAGCGAGGTGGAGCGTTTGCGGTTCATGAAGCAGACCCAGGGCGCTGGAGTCGATGCAATTGATTTGGGTAGACCAGGGGTATCAGGGTGAGAACTTTGCTCGTGTGGTTCAGTAGATGTGCGGGGCGAAGGTAGAGGCTGTGAAGCGGACTGAGGCAGGTTTTGTATTGTTGCCTAGACGGTGGGTAGTGGAGCGAACGTTTGGCTGATTGAATCAGAACCGGCGGCTGAGTAAGGATTATGAGCTATCACCGGAGGTTAGTGAGGCAATGATACAAGGAGCGACGATCCGCATCATGTTGCAACGCTTAGGTGAACAACAAGCAAAGTCTTAACTTTTTATTCGGAAATGCTCTCTAACGCTTGTCCCAGATGCCTAGGGCAGGCCGGTCAGCTCGATCAGCTGGTCTAACTGCAAGTCGCTGACGATCTGCCTGAGCGTCTGGGCTAGCTGTTCCTGGTCGGGGGGAATTTGATCCAGCAGCGCCAGGATCAACTCTTCATCGGCAATCCGGGCGGCCCGGTGCAGCTGGGCGATCCAGTCGGGGGGCATCACCCGCAGGGTTTGGGCATCCAGGACCGGCTCGGCAGGGGCGGTTTGTTGTGTCTGGGTTTGATGGCGATATTGTACACCCAGATGTTCCGTCAGTTTGTCAAACAGCAGGGCGTCGGTCGTAGGCTTAAAGATAAAGTCATCGCAGCCTGCTGCTAAAATGGCGGCCCGTTCGTCTTCAAAGGCGCTGGCCGTCAGCGCCAGGATTTTGGTCGCAGGGCGGGCGGTGGCGGCCTCCAGTTCGCGAATTTTTTGGGTGGCGGCATAGCCATCGAGGATCGGCATCCGCATATCCATCCAGATCAGATCGGGTGCCCAGGTTTGCCATAGCTCAATCGCCTCCTGGCCGTTGCTGGCTGCTGTCACCGTGAAACCCACCGAGCGCATGAGCTGCACTAAAAACTGGCGGTTTTCCCGATTGTCTTCCACCACCAGCAGGCGATAGGCGGGCTGGTCGGCTGCCAGACCAATTACCTGCTGCGCCGTCTGGGCTGCCTGGTCATCCTGGCCGGGCTCTACCGGAATCACAAAATAGAAAGTCGAGCCCTGGCCTGGAGTGCTGGTGAAGCCGAGCTCGCCGCCCATCAGCTCGACAAACTGGCGGCTGATCGCCAGCCCTAGCCCGGTTCCTTCCTGGGAGTTCCGTCCGGCCTGGGTTTGGCCAAACGGTTCAAACACCGCTGTCTGTTCGGCGGAATCGATGCCAAAGCCGGTATCTTCTACCTCAAACCGCAGGCTCAGCGGTAGGGGTTTAGCCGGGTGGACGTCGTCCCGGCGTTGCAGCGGTTCGTTGGGTGGCTGTCTGGTCGAGGACGCAGCGGATTTAGCCCTCAAAATCACCCGGCCCTGTTCCGTAAATTTGATGGCGTTACTCAACAGATTGATCAGCACTTGGCGCAGTTTGCTTTCGTCGGTTTGAACATATTGGGGAACATCAGCCTGAACGAACAGGGCTAGCTCTTTTGATTCGGCCTTGAGCCGGAACAGAGACTCCAGGTTGAGCAACAGGGCCTGGAGATCAAAACTTTTGACGGTCAGCGACATTTGGCCTGCTTCAATTTTGGACATCGCCAGGATGTCGTTGATCAGGGTCAGCAGATGTTCGCCGCTGCGGTTGATGATGCCGATCTGCTCCTGCTGGTCCAGACTCAGGCCCGGATCTCGATAGAGGAGCTGGCTAAAGCCCAGAATGGCGTTCAGCGGCGTGCGTAACTCGTGGCTCATGTTGGCCAGAAATGTGGTTTTAGCCCGGTTGGCGGCTTTGGCGGCCTCAGCGGTAGCTTCCAGCTCCAGCGTCCGCTCCTGCACTCTTGTTTCCAATTCAGCATTTAGCTGGCGCAGGGCCTGTTCGGCCAGTTTGAGATCACGCAGATCGACATCGATACAGTACATTTCGCGATTGCCGTCCAGACCAGTCAGCATCACATGGCTGGAATAGACATCGACGGGTTCACCGGCCTGATTTTGCAAACGCAGTTCGCCGTTCGGGATCGCTGGACCAGTATTATTCACCCAGCGATCTACCGCTGCTACAATTTCGGTGCGGATGGCAGGCGGAATGATCAGGGTTTCGAGCGGCTGACCCATTGCCTCATCCCGTCCATAGCCGTAAAGCTCCTCGCTGGCCCGGTTCCAGAAGATCACCCGCCGGTTGCAGTCATAGCCCTGAATTGGGTTGGGCGTGGCTTCAAACAGGCTGCGGAAGCGGGTTTCACTCTCGCGCAGCGCCAGTTCGGTGCGTTTGCGGTCGCGGATGTCGCGGCTAATCGTCGCGATGCAGAGGGGCTGCTCGGTCTGGACTTCCCTGATCAGAAACAGGGTTTGCTCGATCGCAATCTCTTCGCCCGTCTGGAGATGACGAAAGGCGATTTCGCCCTGCCAGTAGCCCTGCTCCCACATCACGGGTAGGGCTTCCTGGACAAAGCGCTGGGCGTTAGCTGGGCTGAGAAAATCCAGCACAGAATGCTGGTGCAGGTTGGCCGAATCTGGCAGCCCCATCAGCCGCCGTCCTGCCGGGTTGAGGTAGAGCGATTCGCCCGTCAGGCTGGCCAGACCAATCAGATCCTTGCTGTTTTCGACAATCGCGGCCAGTTTCTGGAGTTCCAGCTGCGAGCGCTTGCGTTCTGTGACATCGCGAAACACGGCCAGACCGCCAATCAGCTGACTAGAGGTATCGTAGACAGGCCGGGCTGTGACCTCCAGATAAATTCCTTCCGGGTGTTGGGTATTCCGCAACATCACCTCCACCTGATCCAGCGACTCGCCTCGCATCGCCCGCAGCAGGGGAATTTGCTCTGGCGGGCAGGGGGTGATGCCGTCAGCCAGGTAAATCCCCCAAAATTCTTGCCAGGCATCAGATCTAAATTTAGGAACCGTAATTCCGGTGATCTGCTGTACGGCGGGATTGTGAAGCAGGATTCTGCCGTCGGTGTTGGCTACCAGAATCCCGTCGCCCATGCTGTTCAGAATGGTTTGCAGGAGTTGGGTCTGCTGCTGGAGTTCCTGAGTGCGCTGCTGGACTCGCTCCTCTAACTCCAGATTCAGCTGTTGCAGGATCACTTCGGTTTGCTTGCGCTGGGTGATATCTGTCATGATGCCAACCGCCCGAAACACCTGGCCCTGGGCATCGTAGAGGCCATGTCCAGCATCGGCCAGCCAATGCTCGCTGCCGTCAGCGTGAATCACCCGGTATTCAATCGCAAAATCGCGTTGTTCTGCCAGAGCCAGTTCAATTTCTCGATGGGCGGCGCTGCTATCTTCGGGATGGACTGCTTGCAGCCAGAGGTCATAGGTGGGGGCAACTGCGTCAGGCTGGTATCCCAGCAGCTGATAGGCCAGATCGTTCCAGACCAGCTCTCCCGTCTCGACGTTCCAGTCCCAGATTGCCACCTGGCCAAACTCAATCGCCAGCCGCAGCTGTTCTTCCCGGCTTTGCAGCGCTGCTTCCGCCTGTTTGCGGGCTGTGATGTCCAGAGCTACCCCGTCCCAAATCAGATCCCCGTTGGGCTGGCGTTCGGGCTGCGAGGTGGCCACCTGGACCCATTTCAGCTGGCCTGCTGGCGTAATAATTCGGTGTTCCAGGTAAAACCGCTGATCCTGCTGCTGCATGGAGGCGGCGATAGCTGCCTGAATTCGGGGGCCATCTTCGGGGTGAAAAGTGGCCCACAGCGCCTCAGCGTCCTGCATGACCGCCTCAGCGGTGACGCCATAGACCTCCAGACAGCGGGCGCTGACGTAGGGAAAAACGCTCTGGCCATCAGCCTGGACGACGTAGCGGTAGACCATGCCGGGCAGATTTGCGGCCAGTCGTCGCAGTTTTGCTTCGCTGTTTTCCAGGGCGATCTCGGCCTGCTTGCGGGCGCTGATGTCTCGAACAATACAGACCACCCGGTCGCTCTGGTAGGGAATCAGGCGCACCTCTTCATACTGCAAGCGATCGCCAAACCAAATCTGCTGTTCATAGGTCTGGATCTCGCCCGTGCTTAGGGCCAGCTGGAGTGCCGTCAGCCACTGCTGGGCAATTTCCGGCGGCAGAACCTCCGTGATATGGAGCCCCGCCAGTTCGGAGGTTGGCAGAGGCCGCAGCTCCCCCGGAAACTGGTTGCGGGCAAAGCTGAGGTACTGTCCTGCCGCATCGATCACCATCATCAAGTCGGGGCTGGCCGACAGAATCTTCTGATTCCAGCGCTGGCTCTCCTGTAAGTACCCTGGGTAACCCCCCAGCTCTGCTGGGGGACTCCCACAGTTTGACAGTTCCGGGAGTCTGAGGAAAAGTCTCTTCAACCCGAACAATCTGAGTGTTCGGATCAAGGAGACTTCAATGAAAGATACTGGTAG
>JBJTUI010000624.1:0-4014 GCA_046080625.1 Elainella sp.
ATTGCTTCGCAAACCATGAGTGGGGAACCCATGAAAGCCGTCAAAGTGATGGGAACCATCGATGCCCAAGGGCAGCTCTCTCTAGATCAACCGCTGCACCTCAATCCCAATAGCCGTGTTGAAGTAATTGTCCTGGTTTCAGAGCCAGAACTTGACGACGATGAGCCAACCGAAAGCGTTCTAGCTGGCCTCCGCCAAGCCTGGAAAGAAGCCCGCACTGGTCAGACTATTCCTCTATCAGAGTTGTGGGACGGCATTGATGTCCAAAAGTGATCAAACCGACGTAAGTGCAGCCGAAATCAAAGCTGCCATTTCCGAAGCAGAGGCAGACTGATGCAGTTGGAGTAACGCGAGCGGCAGAGATGCGGGCACAAGCGGCAGAGTGAGAGGACGCTTGCCCCTGCCGCTAGGCAGCCTTCAGCTACACTGGACTACCATAAAGTCTGAATTGGCAAAATGAGTCGATTGTTTCCCTGCCCGTATCTCAATGCTGAAGTTGAGCTAACAGACGAGCGGGCGCAGCACATCACGCTGAGTCATCCAGGAACATTACCCGATTATCTACAACAATTGGCAGCAACTTTAGCAGAACCTGATCAAGTAAGCTTCAGCAATCACGATCAGCGGGCGCTGCGATTCTCCAAATGGTTCGACTCCATTCGCACCGGTCGCTACTTCGTCGTTGTTATAATTTCAGACGATAACCCAGTGCGCCATTGGATCATTACGGCCTACACCGCCCGCAAACTTTCTGGAGGCTAAATGTCATGGGCTTGACCTTTCAGTACGACTCCGTGGGTGACATCTTAATCCTCCAAACTTGTCCTAGTTATGCAGCGCAAGAGACAGAAGAACTAGAAGACGAGGTGTTGGCCCGCTTTAATCCCGAATCTGGAGCCATCGAAGCGATTGAAATCCTCTTCTTCTCGAAACGAGCTTCCCAAGAACCGCTAAAGCTGCCAATCATCGCGATGCTCCAACCCGCTGCATAGCTCTGATCTTGCACCTCCTCAAAATTGACCCACTGCGCTAGGAGCAGCCATGTCGCCCAAAGTCATGCGATTTCAACCGTTAGCATTCAAACTGCGGCTCTTCTTCGAAAAGGGCGAAGTCCGCTGCTTTGATGTCACGCCCTATCTCGATCAAGGCATTTTTACCGAGCTAAAGCAGACGCACTACTTCCAGCAGGTCACCCCCTTTTTTGGCGGCGTCCAGTGGCCCCACGAGCAGGACTTCAGCGCCGATACGCTCTACCTCCAGAGCATCGTTGATCAAGAGTGGAGCGCGGCCTAAACCAAGGCGAGCAGCCGTCGGATCACCCAGCGACGCAGGCGGTGCGGGCAGAGCAGGATTGAACTGTAGTTTTCATACAGCAGACATCCAGCTCCCGCCGAATTCTTGGGCCTGTTCGACCCCCAGCTCGAACGCAAGCCGCTCGACGAGAGCTAAGGCGGAGTGAGGGGCAGGGCAACCGGCAGATCTGCGGGCAGAGATTGCGCTTAAATGAGAAGCATAGTCATCCCAAACTGTTTAACTGCAATGCCTCCCCAGTCCGAAGCAATCAAACGCCAGATCGATCAACTCAGCCCAGAACAACTTCAGCAAGTTGCTGACTTCATCGCCTTCCTGAAATTTCGCAGCAGACCCTCCCGGCTTGACCCCACCCAGCTTGCCGCGCTCCTATCTGAGCAATCCGAAGATCGAGCCTTGGCCGAGGCGGGTATGAACGACTATGCAACGTTGCTTCAGCAAGAAGATCAGCAATGAGTGCCTTTGCCAAACGTGGCGAGGTCTGGTTAGCCAACCTCAATCCTATTCAGGGTTCAGAACAGGCTGGCATCCGCCCAGTGATTATCTTTCAAAATAATTTGGTGTCGCAGTTTTCCAGCACCACAATTGCCATTCCCCTGACAACGAATCAGCGCCGTGCCGCCTTGCCAATTTGCCTGCCGATTTCCCAGGGCGAAGGTGGCCTCACTCAAGATTCTGTAGCGCTCTGCTTTCAAATTCGAGTTTTGGACAAGACTCGCCTGATCCGTAAATTAGGAGCATTAGAGGCTGAAACGGTTGAGCAACTCGAAGCAGTCATTTTGCTGACCCTGGGCTACGAATAAAATTCATCAGCAGTCATTATCTTCCTCGACTCTAAAATTGAGCTGAATAGCCTGCAAATGGTCAGTTCTATCCGACGACGCAGACCGGCAGGCGAGGTAAAACTGCGCTTAAATTGAAGTGAGTCACAGGATGAGCGTTGTATGAGAATTGATCTCACCCCAGAACAGGAAGCACTGGTTCAGACCCAGCTTCAAACGGGACAGTTTCAGACCGCAGAAGAGGTGCCTCAGGCCGCGCTGCAACTTCTCGCCTCTTCTGATCTTGCACCTCTTCAAAATTGCCCCCTGCGCTAGGAGCAACTTACGCTAGGAGCAGCCATGTTGCCCAAAGTCATGCGAGTTCAACCGTTAGCATTGAAACTGCGGTTCTTCGAGAACGGCGAAGTCCGCTGCTTTGATGTCACGCCCTATCTCGATCAAGATTGACAGAGAGGACACCCCTGTATTGTCGCCCTTGACCCGCTCGCAGATGAATTGCGGGCTAAGGGGGGAAACTGCCCTATAGGCTTTGCCTTCCCGCAGGGTAGGGCACTGGGAGGGGGAGAGGAGGGAGAAGATTTTTGGTCAATGCTGCCTGATGCTAATCAAGCGGCTCTCTTCCGCTGTACGGAGTTCTGGCAACGCTTCCGTACCAGAATGAAAGGCAGCTACGGGTCAGGAGCTGAGCCAATTTGTCAGGTATCAGGCAACCTCCAGGCTGCGCCACAGATACCAGGAGGCAACCGTGCGGTAGGGCTGCCAGGGCTGGGCTAGCTCCAGCATTGCCTTTTTGTGGGGCAGGTCGGGCAGGTCGTAGAGGCGTCGCATGGCCGAGCGGATGCCCAGATCTTCGGTGGGCAAGACATCCCAGCGGTGGAGCCGGAAGATCAGCAGCATTTGCACAGTCCAGCAGCCGATGCCCTTCACCTGGGTCAGGGTCTGGATGATCGCTTCGTCGTCCCAGGTGGTCAGTTCTTCCAGGCTGGGAAAGCCGGGCAGTTTGGTGGCCAGATCTTTGAGGTAGACGATTTTGGGCCGCGAAATTCCGGCTCCGCGCAGCAGCTCGTCGGGTGTGGCCAGGATCTCAGCCGCAGTTGGTTCGCGCCCCTCATAGAGCTGGAGAAACCGGCGATGAATTGTCGCGGCAGCTTTACCCGACAGCTGTTGATACAGGATTGACTCGGACAAGGCAGCCAGCAAATCGCCCTGGCCCTGGCCCTGATCGAGCGTACAGCCGCCGACCCGGTCAATCACAGCCGCCAGACGCGGATCTGCCGAGCGCAGGCTGGCAAGGGCGAGGGAATAATCTACGGTGAGGGGGACTGGCATAATTGACCTGGCCTTGTGGTTGATGAACGCAGTAACGGACGCAGCTAGCTGACGCAATTGGGGCAGAAATCGGTTAGCGGAGGCTATACGGCGAATCTCTAACCGGGTAGGCTTTGCCCAACCGGCGCAAATCGATACAATCGGCATTGTACTACTTTGTCAGTTCATCTTTCTGTCAGTTCATCTTCTATGCCGCGACCCGCCCGCTCCGTTCAGCTGACGCTATTTGGTGCCGCTTCAGTCCCGACAGCCCAAGTTAACTACGGCTGGATGGGCAGCGTTACAGGCTTCCTAGAGCTACCGCTGGCCCAATGGCAGGAGCTGCTTCAGGCCAGCTATCAGCATCTGTACCAGCAGCGGGCCACGGCTACTCAGATCCAGGCATGGCAGGACTGTGGCGAGATTTTGCAGGCTCAGCTAGCCGCTCTGATTCCAACCCGACCTGACAGCCCCAACTGGAGCCTGATTTTTGAATATGAGCTGCCCCGCGAGGGCGGCAGACGGCCCGATTTGGTGCTGCTGGCGTCCGGGCAGATTTGGGTGTTGGAGTTCAAGCAAAAGGCCAGTTTCAGTCAGGCCGATCTGGACCAGG
>JBJTUI010000625.1:0-6091 GCA_046080625.1 Elainella sp.
ACCGAGTAGGCGATGTAGCTCAGCCAGTCCGTCACGGCCAGACCCACAATCACGCCGATATAGCCCCCAAAAGCATAGCCAATTAGCATGGCCCCAAACTGAAACAGGGTGTGGATGATCGTCAGGGCCATCACCTGGAAGGTCAATCCGCGAGCCATCAGCACATCGCCATAGGTGATACAGAGCACCCGGCCCAGAAAGCCAATGCTGAGGACGCGCAGCATCCAGCCTGCCTGGGCATAGCGCTGGTCGTAGAGCAGATCGATCAGCGGCTGGCCGGCCAAAACAAATAGGATTGCACAGCCACAGCTGAGGCCCAGGAGAATGCTGCGGGCTCGCCGCAAACTGTGATAGAGGGCCGTAGGCCGCTCGCGGATCAGTTCGGCATAGGTAGGAAACAACACCTTGCTGTTGACCTGGTCTACCACCTGCTCGACTACGCCCGATAGGGTCAGGGCGATCGTGTAGACGCCGAGGAAGCCAACATCGAGCAGTCGCCCCAGCACCAGTCGGTCGCTTTGTAGCGCAAAAAATCCGACAATCGTGCTCAGAAAAATCCAGCGGCCAAACTTTCGAATTTCTGCCGCAGCCTGATCATCCCAGGCAAATCGATTCGACTCGCCGCTCAGCCTGTGGCTGGCCAGCAGTTTCAGCAGACTGCCAATCAGGCTGCCAATCACCAGCGCCCACACGGACCGATAGAGCAGCGCCAGCCCGATCATCACTAGCAGCGCCACCAGGTTTGTGATCAGCTCCAGCAGGGTCAGCTGCCGCATGGCGAGCCGCCGGTTGGCTGTAGCCAGCTTGGTGGAGTTGAAGCCAGTGAGCAGCACAGTCAGCCCGGCTATGGGCAGAAGCTGCATCAGCATCGGCTCTCGGTAGAACTGCGCTACTGGCCAAGCCAGCAGACAGGCTCCCAACCACAGGACTCCGCCCCGAATTGCTTGAATCGTCCAGGCTGTGTTCAAAAATTTAGGATCTTCGCCCCGCTCGCTCTGGATGATATTGGGCAGGATGCCAAAATCGGAGAACATCTGTAGCCCAATCAAAAAGGTCTGAACCAGGGCCATCAGGCCAAACGCCTCTGGCGTCAGCAGCCGGGTCAGCACCAGATTGCCGCCCAGCCGAAACACTTGGCTTAAACCATAGCCAGCCAGGGTCCAGACCGAGCCGCGAATTGCTCGATGCTCCAGGGGAGACGAATTTGCTTGACTCATTGATCCATCGTGTTGAAGTGCTACCGGTTGGGGCCAAACAAATCAGCAGGTGACTCAACTCGACAGCACTGGTAGAAGCAGCCCTATCCAGCCGTTGCAGGTTTAGAATTCGCTGATGGTCCATTTCAAGGTCGGTGCATTCAGAGCCGCAACAGCCCGGACTGCGAATCGACCGACGCTATAGCCCAGTTCGGCTAACAGACGCAGGCTGGCTTCCCGGTCTTCAGGGCTGAGCGTGAAATACTCAAAGCAGATGATTGAAGGTTTCATCAACTCAAACGGGAAGGACTTGATCAGCTGGTAGTCAAATCCAGGCGTAGCCATCACGAGCATATCGAGCTGCTGCACCTGGTGCTTGGCGAGCAGCGGCCGAATGGTCATAGTGGGCACCTGTACTTCTACAATCACACTTTCCAGGTCGTCGGGGATATTGTCAAACTGGCGCACATGCTTCCAGTAATGCAGCGCTCCCAAAACGTGCTCCCGGTCGAAGCTAGCTGACTGGGGCAGCCAGAACGGCAGATCGGGAATGTCTTCCCGCACGGTGTAGAAGGGCAAAGTCCCATTTTCTGAGCCAATTGCCAGGTTCTCAAAGATGAAGCGATCCTCACCTTCGTAGTTTTTGAGCAACTGTTGAAACGAGATCGGTTGGGGTTCGACTAAAATACCACGCCACTGGGGATGCTTGCGGATTTGCTGGCTAGCCGGGTCGGCTGAGATTCCGTCATGGGCCCCAATCTGGAGAAAAGTCACGTTGGGCTGGGTCTGCACATAATTCTGCATCAGCAGATCGAGTAGGTCGATACAGGGATAGTCGGAGAAGGTCGCTCGATTCACCTGCGACTGCTTAACCAACTCATACCCAAACTTATGAGCAACTTTTTGTACCGCGCGCATCAACATGGAATCCTTCTCCTAGACTTGTCGTCCCGCAATTACTATGACTGCAGCTCCTTAGAATTGAAGCATTGCTGACTACAATAGATTTGAATCTATGTCTCCAGGGATACTCAACTCTGTCCTTTACTTAGTTCAGCCTAGTGAACCCGGAACTGGGTCGCAAATAATGGAGCAAGGGATTCGCGATCTCTTTACCAATTTGGTGTGATCGAGCCGGATTCGTAAACTTTTAACAATTTAGCCGGATGTGAAACGGGGCTAAAACGGATCTGGAACGGGCCTGATATTTCACGGCACCCTTCCTCAAACCTTAAATCAGAATTTAGAGCAAAATAGAACCAGATTGCTGGTAAACCTATGTCTAAATCTCGAAAGCTCGAAGCCTTGCAGGCTGATTTGAATCAGATTCGGGCCGAGCCTACCACCGAAGCAGCACAGCAGATTCTGCGTCAGGCGCTCAGCAGCAAGTTTGGCGTGGCGATTGCCCAGGCGGCCCGAATCGTGCGAGATGCCGAACTGGTCGATCTCCTGCCCGATCTTGCCACCAGCTTCAGCCGCCTGCTAGAAAATCCGGTGAATGACCCCAACTGCATCGGCAAAAGAGCAATTGCTGACACCCTATATCGACTCAGCTATCCCGAGACCGAGCTGTTTCTGGTGGGCATTCGCCATGTCCAAATGGAACCCGTCTGGGGCGGCCAAGTAGATACTGCTGCTGGTCTGCGGGCCACCTGTGCCCTGGGGCTAGTGCGATCTAACTACCTAGAGATGTTCAACGAACTGGCCGATTTGCTGGCCGACCCCGAACCGGAAGCCCGGATTGGTGCAGCCCGCGCCCTGGCCTACAGCGGTAGTTTACAGGCGGTACCCCTGCTGCGGCTGCGGGTGCAGATTGGCGACGATGCCTCCGTGCTGGCCGACTGTTTTAGCGCCCTGCTGCAGCTAGCCCCGACCGCCTCGCTGTCCCTGGTTGCCCGGTTCTTGCAGAGCCCCAATCCCCAGATCAGCGAAACGGCGGCTCTGGCCCTGGGCGAATCTCGCCTGCCCGCCGCCCTGCCCTACCTCCAGCAGTGGTGGCAGCAGAGCCCAGACAGCGAACTCCGCCAGACCGGTCTTCTCGCCATCGCCATGCTGCGCCAGGAGGAGGCCATCGAGTTTCTGCTCTCACTCCTGACCCTGCCCCGCTCCCAGGCCAAAACCACCGCAGCTGCCCTAGCCGCCCTCCAGCTCTACACCGACGATTCCAAGCTGATGGCCCGCGTCAAGGATCTGGTCAACGCAAACAAAGGTGAACCGGAACCCTGACCAACAAGCCGCAAACTCTCCCCTCACTCCCCCATCTCCCCTCCCCGCCAATTCCCCCGATTCGGATAGTCCCGCTCGGGCAATAATCCCCAGGCAGCGGCATCCGCCGCCCAGTTGCGCAAGACTTTGGGCTGGGCAAAACACTGGGCAAAGCGCCAGTTATAGACCCGCTTCCAGGCGGTGGGCCACTGGGCTGTCTGATCGGCGATCTGTAAGGCGCGGACCTCGGCTTCTAGCGCGGCAGCATGGCGCTGCAAAATTGCCTCAAGGGCGTGAAAATGGGAGTCAAGGGATTCCACAGAGTCTCCTGAATTGAACAAGGCGATGGTGAAGTGTAATAACACTAACGTGCTGGCAGTCGCGGCTCACATGGGGGCAATTCTTCTCCATTCGGCCCATCTGGCCCAGCAAAATGGCACAGCCATCTTTTTACTTTGGCGCTATCATCACTGTCAGTTCAAGCATTCAGTTCAAGCATTCGTTCAAGCTGCCTGAGATCTGCCGAGTTCGCGGCGGTTGCCCGTCTACTGCTGGCGGTTCCAGTTTGAACTGGAGTCTAGAAAATTTGGGTCTGAGTGATCGAAGCAAACTCGCTCAAATCCGCTCGAATCCGCAGCGCAGTTCAGGTTGAATCAACATTCGTTAATCCGCTAGAGGTTGCACGCACATGGGGCGACTAGAGAATTTACCAGAGCAAAACGGGGCCAATCATACCTCTGAAGAGCAGACGGCAGATGCTGTGCTGCGTTCGGTCACGCAGAATCTGCGCAGCCTCCAGCAGGATCTGCTGATGCAGCTCAACCAGGATATCAACCGGCTCCAGGCCGAAAAATCGCGGCTCGTCGGCGATATCGAAAAGCTGCAAACCCAGCAGAAAAGCCTTCAGTCGCAGCACGAAGTGGATCTGTCGCGGCAGCAGCTAGCCCAGCAGCAGGCCTGGGCCAAACAGCTAGCCCTGGTTTTGGCCAATCATTTGCAGACCGCCCTGAACGAACGGTTAAATCAGACCCTGGGCGTTTATCAGGGCCAGCCGCCCCAGCTGCCAGCCGCCGATCCGGCCCAACCTGGTTCTTCCCAGCTAGTTCCTAGCCAGCCAGCCCCTCTGCAGCAGATCCAGTCCCAGCAGGTGATGGCGTCGCTAGACGATACGGTTAATCGCGCTTTTGCCTCGCTGCGCCACGATATCAACAGCTACCAAAGCTCTCTGGGCCAGCAGCTAGAGCGAATGCACACATTGGGTCAGCAGGGCGAGGCCATTCTGGAAGTGCTGGTGAAACGGCTCAGTCAGCAGCTCCAAACCGAGGTGCGGGGTCAGCGCAGCGAAGTACCGCCCCTGACTCCAACCACACCGCCGCCCGCAATTGCTCCGTCGGGGCCGCCTGCGAACCGCGCCGCAATGCCGCCAGTCCTTAAATCTCCGGCAGGCAATCTGGTTGCAAACGAACTGCCGTTGGCGGTACAGCCACCCAGCAGTTTTAGCCTGCCGGAGCCCAGTCCTGGGAACCCATCTACAGCCAGCTGGACAGATGCCCTGCGGGCCTCCTCTAATCAGGCCGCCCAGGCCAGCGCGCCGCCTCTGGAGTTTGCCGGGGCAGAAGCCGAAGAATTTGAAATTAGCGCACCTGACACCAACCGCCCGGCTCGCCCCCGTCGCACTGTCAGCGCTCGGACGGGCTTGGGACTGGTGCTGGCGGCCACGCTGGTGATGGCTCTGCACTACGTCGTGGTGGGCGTGATTGGCAATGTCAGCCAGCTGTTTGGTCAGCAGAGCTTCGGGGGTTACCTCAGCCTGAATCACTTCAGCAATGGAGCTCTGCTGCTCTGGGTGCGAATGCTGGTGGTACTGCCGCTGATGGTGCCCCTTTCCACCTATCTGCACCCGCCTACCCTGCGCGACCTGCACGCCTTCACCCGCTCGCAAGATCGACGGGCGATGTGGGGGGTGATTGGCAGCGGCATTTTTCTGTTTCTATCCCAGGTGTTTCTGTACATTGCTATCGGCCAGCTGGGGCCGGGCGTCGCGATTACTACCCTGTTTGTCTACCCGGTTGGTGTCCTGGCGCTCAACATGCTGCTATTCGCCGAAAAGATTTCCCTCAACCGAATTGGCATCATCGCCGCTATTCTGGTGGGGGCCGGGCTGGCGCTTTTACCACTGCTGGGCATCGCCACCGCCCAGGCTGGAATTCTGGCCGCCATTCTCTCGGCCCTGCTGTTTACCTTCTATCTGGTGGCGATGCAGCTTGGGGCGCGTAAGCTACACCCCGTCCCGACTAGCCTGATCCAGTTTGCGACCCTGTTTGTGCTGGGTAGTCTCAGCCTAATCGTCTACGGCATTCAGGGCAACGTGAACTGGACGCCGCTGCTGGGCTGGGGCGTTGTGCTGGGCGGCTTGACCTTGGGTAGCTATGCGCTCAACCACTTTGGCGTACGGGCAATTGGGGCAGCCCGCTCTTCAATCATTGCCTCTAGTACCCCAGCCCTGACGGCGCTGCTCGGCTTCTTCCTCGTGCCGGGGGCTCTGACGACCCTCAACCTGATGCAGATTGCTGGCATCCTGATTGTCACCCTGGGTGGTACGGCTCTGGGCCTAGAGCGGATGCTGCTGCACAGCAAGCTAACTCGCCAGCCCAAGTCGCGGGAAGAGGCAGAGGAAGTTCGCCAGTCCT
>JBJTUI010000626.1:0-4605 GCA_046080625.1 Elainella sp.
TGTCACCTTTTCGGTTGAGAAGGGTGAAATTCTCGGTTTTTTGGGGCCAAACGGAGCCGGGAAGACGACCACAATGCGGATTTTGACCGGCTACCTGCCCGCCACCAGCGGCACCGCCCGGATTGCCGGATTCGATGTCCACAGCGACTCGATGGCCGTGCGGCGACAGATTGGCTACCTGCCAGAAACGCCGCCCCTCTACCCCGACATGAGCGTGGAAGGGTTCCTGCATTTTGTTGCCCGGATCAAGGGCGTGGCCGCAGGCGACCGGGGGCAGCAGGTGGAAAACGCGATGAAGCGCTGCAATTTGCTAGAAAAGCGCCGGGTGCTGATCCGCAAGCTGTCTAAAGGCTTTCGGCAGCGGGTCGGCATCGCCCAGGCGATTGTGCATGATCCGCCCGCGATTATTCTGGACGAACCGACCGTTGGCCTCGACCCGCGCCAGATCATCGACGTGCGCAACCTGATCAAGAGCTTGGCGGGTGAGCATACGATTATTCTCTCGACCCACATTTTGCCCGAGGTCAGCATGACTTGCAGCCGCGTGGCGATCATCAATCGCGGCAGGGTTGTGGCCACCAACACCCCGGAACAGCTAATGGCTGAACTGGCGGGCGGCAATGGCTACGAGCTGGAAGTGGCGGGCAACATCAGCCCAATTGGCTGGCAGCTCCAGCAGGCTGCGGGCATCAAGTCGGTGGAACAAATCCCGGATGCCAGTCTGCCTGAGGGCCATGCTCGCCTGCGGGTGGCGATAGAGCCAGGGACCGATCCGGGCCGCGAGATTGCTGCGATTGTGGTTGGGGCTGGGCTGGGGCTCTACGAAATGCGCCGCACCCGCGTCACGCTGGAAGATGTCTTCCTGGAGCTGACCACTGAAGAGAAGATGATCGATCCAGAGGCGATGCAGTCCTACGAGCGAGCCAAGGCGGGCGGAGCGGCTGAGTCTGCCAGCGAATCCAGCCCTGAACCCAACCGGGAGCTGGACTCCTCTAGTGTCTCGACCGATTCCTCTAGCGATTCCTCTACAGACCCTTCGACTACCGACCCTTCGACAGGAGGTGCATAATGTGTACAATCTTCGCCAACCTGGTTGCGATTTACCGGCGCGAGCTGCAAAGCTACTTTGCCTCCCCCTTCGCCTACGTGATTGCGGGCGTGTTCTGGCTGCTCAGCGGCTTTTTCTTCGTGGCAATTCTGCTGGGGCCAGAAGGTTTGATTGCCCAGTCGGCCCTGCGCGACCAGATGGGCATCACCGAACAGCCCGTGGACGTGCCCTACCAGTTCCTCAGCTTCTACCTGGGCACCCTCAGCTCCCTGGCCATGTTCATTCTGCCAATGCTGTCGATGGGGCTCTATGCCGAGGAGCGCAAGCGTGGCACCCTGGAGCTGCTGGCCACCTCGCCCTTGACCAATTGGGTCGTGGCCCTGGGTAAACTGCTGGGCGCACTCACCTTTTTTGTTACCCTGCTGCTGCCGCTGCTGATCTACCAGGCGATTGCTCTCAGCGCCTCCAATCCGCCCGCCTCGCCCACGGTGATGTTTCTGGGCCATTTTGGCCTGGTGCTGCTGGCGGCGGCGATTCTGTCGTTGGGCATGTTCATCTCTTCGCTCACCGACAGCACGATTCTGGCGGCGATTCTCACCTTTGCCCTGGTGCTGTTTCTCTGGGTGATCGACTTGGTGGCCAACAGCCTGCCCGGCCCGGTGGGCGATGGCCTGAAGCACCTGTCCCTGATCAAAAACTACACGACCCTGACCCAGGGCATTTTTGACAGCAGCAGCATTTTCGTGTTCATCACCTATATTTTGCTGGGTCTGTTTCTGACGGCCCAGTCAATCGAAGCCTTCCGGTTCCAGCGCTCGTGACCCCCTGGTTTCGCATCTTTCCCGTTTTTCCCCTTGCCCTGACCCTACCGCCATGAAGCTGATCTCTGCCAATCCCTCCCTGACCAAAAACCTGCGCTACCTGTTCTGGCTGGCTCCGGTGCTGGTGATCATGGGCCTGACCGCAGGCGCGATCGCAGGCTGGACCGCGATTCCACTGGGCCTGATCCTGGCCGGGGTGGGGCTGGCGATTGGCTGGCTGTTCTCAGCAGGCGTAGCCCAGCCGAGCTTTTGGAAACAGCGCTCGACCCAGGTGGGCACCAACGCGGTAATTGCCACCCTGTCGGTGCTGCTGATTTTGGGCTTTGCCAATTTCCTGGCCAGTCGCTATAACAGCCGCATCGACCTGACCGAAAACCAGATCTTTACCCTGGCTCCCCAGTCCCAGGAGGTGCTGCGGGATTTGAACCAGCCGGTCAAACTCTGGATTTTCACGCCCAACGCCAACAACACCGACCGGCAGCTGCTCGAGAACTACCGGCGCGAAACCAACCAGTTTAGCTACGAGTTTGTCGATCCCCAGGCCAAGCCGGGTGTGGCCCGCGAGTTTGGCGTTCAGCAGATCGGCGAGGTTTACCTGGAGGCAGGCGGCAAGCGGCGGTTGGTGCAAACCCTGACGCCGGAAGAACGAATTTCGGAGCGCCGCCTCACCAATGGACTGGCCCAGCTCACCACCAGCCAGCCCCAGAAGGTCTATTTTCTCCAGGGCCACGGCGAACGCAGCCTCGACCCCGGACAGGGCGGCTTTTCCCAGGTCAAAGCCCGACTGGGTGAGGAAAACCTGACGCCGGAGCCGCTGAATCTAGCCGAGAATCCCAAAGTGCCCGAGGATGCCAACGTTGTGGTGATTGCCGGAGCCCAGCGGCCCCTGCTGCCCTCGGAGATTTCGGCCCTGAACGACTTTACCCAGCGCAAGAGCGGCCTGATGGTGATGATCGACCCCCAGACCGACCCCAACCTGGAAGGGCTGCTGAAACCCTGGGGCGTCACGGTGAGCGATCGGCTGGTCACGGACCCGGCGGGCCAGTCCTCGGGGCTGGGGGCGGGTGTGGTGATTGTCAACCAGTATGGCGACCACCCGATTACCCAGGGTTTCAAAAACGGCATTTCCTTCTATCCGCTGGTGCGCCCCCTGCAAGTCACGCCAACCGAAGGCGTCCAAGCGGTACCGCTGCTGGTCACAGCAGACCGCACCCAGGCCCAGCAAATTGACCCGGTAACCGGTGAGGTCAAGGCTGACCCCGCCGACCCCAAAGGCCCTTTCGAAATCGGCTCCGCCTTCAGCCGCACTGTCTCCGCCCCCGCTCCTTCCCCCTCGCCCGCTCCTTCGCCCTCCCCAGGTGCTTCTCCCAGTCCCAACGCCGCTTCCCCATCTCCCCCACCCTCCCCATCTCCCTCCCCCGACCCCAACGCTCCCAAACCCGAAGCTCGGATGGTCGTGATCGGCAGCTCCAGCTTTGCCACCGACGGTCTGTTTGACCAGCAGCTGAACGGCGATGTGTTTCTCAACTCGGTCAACTGGCTGAGCCAGCAGGACGATCAGGTGCTGTCGATTCGGCCCAAAACCGTCACCAACCGCCGGATTGTCATGTCGGGGACGCAGACGGCCAGTTCGGTGCTGCTGGCGCTAGTGTTTCTGCCCCTGCTGGGCTTTGGTACTGCTGCCCTGCTTTGGTGGAGGAGGCGCTAATGCTCAAGCCTTCAACCCTGGGATTTGTGGTGGCCGCCCTAGTGCTGGGTCTGATCGTCGCCGTGGTGGGACAACAGCCCGCTCCCCAGCCCGCTGGTCAGCAGGTGACGGAACAGGAAAGCCAGATTTTTGAGTTCAAGGAAGCCGATGTTCAAGCGTTTAGTCTGCAAACCCGGCTCCGAACACTGAAGTTTGAGCGCGGCCAGGACGGCAAATGGCAAATGCTGGAGCCAGAGAAAACCGCCGCCAGCGATCCCTCCGTCGCCTTCTTGCTCGACCTGGTGGCTACGGGCCGCACCCCTCGCACAATCAGCGCCCCGGCCAGCGACCGCCAGCAATATGGCCTGCACCAGCCCTTGGCCACGTTAGATCTCACCCTCAAGGATCAGAAAACCCACCGCCTGGTGATTGGCGAATACGACTTCAACCGGGCCTATCTCTACGCCCAGGCCGATCCGCCTGGGGACTCGGCCAGTCCGCCCCCCGACCTGAAGGTGCTGCTGCTGTCGCCCAATTTCGACCAGGCCGTGAACCGCCCGCTGGAAGAGTGGAAACAGGCCGCTCCGGCGGCTAAACCCAGTCCGGGTACGAGTCCGGGCGCAAGTCCAGAAGCGAGTCCGAGCGCGAGTCCGAGTGGTAGTCCAGCCCCGAGCCCAGCCCCGAATCCAGAATCTAGCCCATCACCCAGCCCATCACCCAGCCCGTCTGCGAGCCCGCCCGAAAGTCCGGCTGCCAGCCCTTCTCCCGAGGCTTCGGCCCAGCCCTAGAAAAATTTTTTGGAAGTTTCCGAAATTGCTGTCGGGGCGACTGTAGTTCTAAGCAGTCAAGCTACATACGCTCCTCATAGGCGCTACGCAGCGCCTTTTTAATTTTTAAAATTCTTCTAATAAGAGCAGTGCAAGGAAAAAGTCATCCAATCATTAGGCGCTACTCACAGGGATTTCGACGAACCATTTTTCGAGTCCTGGTAGACGTTGAAACTGCTGCTCTAAGTCAGTCATCTCGGTTTGAGTCAACTTAACACCCGT
>JBJTUI010000627.1:0-6622 GCA_046080625.1 Elainella sp.
TGGACATCGAATCCGGCAATCCGGGCGGTGCCGCTGGTGGCGGGCAGGTAGCCGGTCAAAATCCGCATTGTGGTCGTCTTCCCGGCTCCGTTTGGCCCCAAAAAACCGAGAATTTCACCCTTCTCAACCGAAAAGGTGACATCCTGAATCGCCGGAGCAGAACCGTAGAGTTTGCTGAGCTGTTCGACTTCGATCATGGCAATGAACCCGCTTGAGGGATGGGGAAGCTGTGCGAGAGAGTTTACAGCAGGCAGATGACAAATTTATCTCTGGCCTGTGGCAATTCTGCGACTCTGGGGAACCCGACTGAGTGGGGAGCACCAATCAAGGGGCAATTGTACCCAAAAGTCGGAAACTGTGACAGAAAGCCGCCTGATTTTGTTACGCCTCGGTTTTGTCGCGGCTTGCGCAGACGCAGCAGTTTCCTGTTCCAGTTCTAGTCAACCTAGAACCGGAAGAAATCCAGTTGACTTGGGTTTTCTATTTCATCAAAGAATATCAGCGCTCAACCCAGCTGAGGTATGAGATATTCAGATTGCAATCCAGATGATCACGATTTGGAATAAAGCAGTTATTTTACGAAGAACGAACTAATTACGATTTGGTGTAATTTCAGCTGGAAGAATCACTAAGTATTTCAGCCGAGAAGAAACTCTAGTGTTGCAAACAATAAATTTTGCAGCATAAGGGGTGGAGGCTTCGTCCCCAGCAGGGGGGGAAACCCCTTGCAAAGCTTACTTTTTGCTGTACTACTCGAATTCGTCGATAATAAACCTATCGAGTTCTGGTAGCCTTCCATGACTCAGCAGATCAATCGCAAAGCTAACCGCGACCAGAGCAATGACCAGAGCAATGACCAGCTCAACGATGACATTGTCACAGAACTAGACATCGTTACTGAACTGGACATCAGCCATCTGGTGATTGAAGACGAGCAGCCCGTGGATAACTTTCAGTCCGAAATTCAGCAGCGCCTGCTGGTTGAGCCACTCTACAGCGCCCAAGCCCTGCCAGCCCCCTTCCTGGCGGCGGCCAATGTCGGCCTGTTCTACAAGCTGAAGGGCGAGCCGATTGTGCCCGACGTGATGCTGAGTTTAGGTGTTCAGCGGGCCGCCGATTTCTCGCAGCGGCAAAACCGCTCCTACTTTGTCTGGGAGTTTGGTAAGGTGCCCGACGTGGCAATTGAAATCGTCTCGAATCAGGAGGGCAACGAGCTGAGCCTCAGCCGCCGGGGCCAGCAGGAAGGCAAGACGATCAAGCAATCGATCTACGCCCAGATTGGGGTGCCCTACTACGTCGTGTTTGACCCGCTCCAGCAAATCCAGGCCGACATGGGAAATACCTTGCTGCGCGTCTGGACAATTTCGCCCACAGGCTATAGCGAGCTGGGAACAGGGCTAACGACGACCGGGCAATCTGTCTGGCTGGAAGGAGTGGGATTGGGGCTGACCCTCTGGGAAGGGCCGTTTGAAGAAGAGATTCCCCGCCTCTGGCTGCGCTGGTGCGATCAAGCGGGGCAGGTGATTCCGACGGGGGCAGAAGGGCAGGCGCAGGCCCAAGAGCAGGCTGAAGCAGAACGCCAGCGGGCTGAATTAGCTCAACAGCAGGCTGAAGCAGAACATCAGCGAGCTGAACGACTGGCCGCAAAACTGCGAGCGCTGGGCCTTGACCCAGATGCGGAGGAGATTTAAAAAACAGCGAAAACCGGATTCTAGCCCTGGCGGCCCGGAATCAAGGGCGTTTCAACCGAGTCGTGGAAGCGCATCACCGATTCAGTAAAGGCAATCGGCAGGACGGCCTCGACGTTTTCGTGGGGGCGCGGAATGATCACCCAGGATTCGAGGGTGCCGCCGTAGCAGCTTTCGGAGGCTTCAACGCCAGCCGCCATAGCGGTTTTGACTTCTGAAACATCGCCGCGAATCATCACACAATAGCGGGCGCTACCGCAGCGCTGATAGCCCACTAGGGTGACGCGACCCGCTTTCACCATCGCGTCTGCGGCGGCGAGGATACCGGGAAAACCTTTTGTTTCGAGTGCGCCAACTGCGATCGGCATCGCCTTCTCCTGTAGGGGGTAAAACTAAACGTTGAAATAACTTGCGTTCCCTGGCCTGTCCGGCAAAACTGATCGAAAAACCTGATGGGATCAGTGAACGTAATCTATTCTACTGGAGTCATAGCCCCAGTTCTATAGACAACAGTGAAGTTGCCCATTAAGTCAGCTTATCGGGTGAATGGGCTGACATGAGCTGAGATCACCAGAGCCGACGAAATTCTTCTACATCTTCGGTGTAGTGAATGGGTAAGACCGACTCAACGTTTTCGGGCGGGTTGGGCACGATGTAGTACGTCACCAGCTTGCCGTTGGGCGGAGCCTGATCGGCGGCTTCAATTCCGGCCTCCATGGCGGGCTTCACCTCAGAAATCGGCCCCCGAATCGCTACCACCTGCTCGCCGCTCTCGGCGATATCGTAATACACAATCGTTACCCGGCCTGCCTTGACCATCGCATCAGCGGCAGCCAGTACCGACGGGAATCCTAAAGTTTCAATCACGCCCACGGCATCTGGCATGGTTCGGTATCCTTCCGCTCAATTAGTCCAATCAATCTCTAAACCAGCTCAATCATAGAGCAAATCTGGGGCCAAATTTCCCCCTGCCATGGCTAGGCTCTGCCCTGGCTATTGGTCTGTCACGTTTGTTTTGAAGGGTAAGGGGGGTGTGGGGCTGCGCCCCCAGGCAGGGGTTTCACCCCTGCACCTCGCAAAACAAGAATGACAATCTACTAGACCCTGCTCTGGTTAGACTTCAATTGGCGCAGGCTCTAACAGATGGACGGTTTCGACGCCGCTGAACCAGACCTCCGAGTTGTCCACCCGCAGTTTAACAATGGAGCAGTTGGGGACAGCAAAAGCATTGATGAAATGCTGAAACTGCCGCATCCGTCGGGCGTTGATCTCGCTGGCCGGAGCATGGGTCAACTGGGTCAACAGCAGCCACAGCACAGCTCGGATATAGCGCCCGTGGCTAAAAATCACCGTATAGGGTACCTCTAGTTGGCAGATCTGGCGGTGGGTGATCTGGGCGCGCTGGATCAGGTTAACAAACGACTCGGCCCCCGTCCCATCTACATAGACCGGATCGTTTTGCAGCCAGTAGGCATCGCTCTGGGGGCGACGTTCTTCGATGGTACTGCCCTCGTAGCGGGCCGGAGCCAGGTAGGTAAACTCCTGCACCTGCCACTCGGCATGGGGCACGTTCGGAAAGCGCTCGCGAGTCGGCTGGGCGGTCTGCTGGGTACGCCAGTAGGGCGAGGTGATGATTAAATCGGGCGGCTGGGTAAAGCAGCTGGCGATTTGCTGGGCCTGTAGATGGCCTTTGGCGGTGAGCGGCGTTTTCACAGGATTGAGGGTCGGCAAGCCAGCGTTGGCTTCGCTTTCGCCATGTCGAATCAACCAGACATTGTGCATGTTTAAGGGCAGGATAGGGCGGAGGGGTGAACCGGACGTTTCTAGAAGGCAGGGGAATGCGCCCTAGAACCGGAAAGCGAGAACAGTAGAATGTATATCAGGACTTTTGCCGTCTAGGCAAATTTGATTCAAACTGGCCGAACCAACCTGCTGCGGCATTACAAGCAATTCCGAACTATTTGAACGGCACATGCAACACCCGGATGAAAGGGTTCTATTGGGCGGACGCTACCTGATTATCAGCTATCTGGGCGGTGGTGGGTTTGGTCAAACCTATCTAGCGCAGGACACCCACTTACCCGGCCATCCTACCTGCGTCGTCAAACACCTCAAACCCCGCCTACTGGATTCAATCAGCCTGGAAACCGCCAAGCGCCTGTTTGAAACCGAGGCCGAAGTGCTGTATCGGCTCAGCGACTATGGCCAAATTCCCCGGCTCTTGGCCCACTTCGAGGAGAACCAGGAGTTTTATCTGGTGCAGGACTTTGTGGAGGGCATTAACCTGAGCAGCGAACTGACGCCGGGAATTCGCCTGCCGGAGGCCCAGGTGCTGGCACTGCTGCAAGACATTTTGGAAGTGCTGGTGTTCATCCATCAGCAGAACGTGATCCACCGCGACCTTAAGCCCTCCAACCTGATCCGCAGAGGGCGCGACCAGAAGATTGTCTTGATCGATTTTGGAGCCGTGAAGCAGCTCAGCAGCCAGGTGGTGCAGGTGCAGGGCCACACCACCCGCACGATTGCAATCGGATCTCCTGGCTACATGCCCAGCGAACAGATGGCGGGCAAGCCCCGGTTTTGCAGCGACCTCTATGCCGTCGGCATGATCGCGATTCAAGCCCTGACCGGTGCCCACCCCCGCGAGCTGCCGGAAGACCCCCGCACCTGTGAGCTGGTCTGGCGCGACCGGGCCACGGTCGGCCCCGAGCTGGCCGATATTCTAGACAAGCTGGTGCGCTATGATTTTCGCGAACGCTACCAGTCGGCCTTGGAGGTGCTGGTCGATCTCAACCCGCTCACTCCTGCCCGTCCGCTGCCGCTGCTGGTCGATCCGGCGGCAACTTCAGCCCTCCAGAACCCCGACGCCAAGCTACAGGTCTCCACAACGCCAACCAACAGCGGAGCCAGCGTCTATTCCGAGCGCCGCCTCGACTACAGCCGACTACAGGAACTGCTGCTCGATCAGGACTGGCGGGCCGCCGATCAGGAAACCCAGCGGCTGTTGCGCAAGCTCTGCGGCGAGGAGGAATTGGCTGGCAAACCGAAGCCTCTCCAGATCGAAGCGATCCGCTGCCTGCCCTGCCTCGACCTGCATGCCATCGACTACCTCTGGATGAACCACAGCAACGGTCTGTTTGGGTTTACGATTCAGCGCGAAATCTGGCAGAGCGTCGGCGGTGGCGGCGACAGCTATGAGGCCTGGGATCGGCTGGCCCAGGCTCGTTCCAAGTGGCGAGTCAACACGCCCTGGCAGCGGTTTGGCAGTCGGGTCGGCTGGCGGGTGAAAGACGAATGGTTGCCCTACCAGGACTACAGCTTTGACCTGGACGCGCCCAAGGGCCACCTGCCCTCCTGGCAGAGCACCCTGACCATCGCCGCCCTGTTCGCCCGCATGGAAGTCTGTTTGCCCTACGTGCCGCCCATGGATTTAACCCGTCCGACCTGAAGCAGGGTGACTCCGCTAGCAGCATGACTACTCGATCGGGATTTCCCGCACCTGATCGCCTGCTTGAGGACCATCAGAGCTTGAGGTAGTTTCGCCTGCACCAAACCAGACGGCAGCCGTGCGGCGAGCCTTGTCCTTGACTTCGGGCGTGATCGCCATCGCCACCGTCACAACGGCACTGGCCAAGGCGCTCAGGTCATCGCCATAGCCCATCATTGGAATAAAATCGGGGATCGCGTCGGTCGGCAGAATGAAATAGGCCAGCGACGAATAGATCACCAGCTTGGCCCAATTTGGTGTGGTCGGCTCCTGGGCGGCATAGTAGAGCGTCAGGGCATTTTCCACCACGGTGCGGCCTGCCTGTCTGGCAACCTGTCGCAGCTTATCCCAGAAGCTCTGGTCAGAATAGTTAGACTGGGGTGGCTCCGATGGGGATACGGGCGGAACAGACTGCGGCTTTACCATGGAATAATCAACGGGACTGCAAGTTTTTTCAACTCTAGCCTAGCGTCGGGAAGCCAGCTCCAGCGGGGCAGAAATCCCTACCAATTTAGGCGCTTTTCGCTTCTGTCCAGTAGCGGTCAAACAGGTCCAGGGCAGCTCCTACCGGAGCAATTCCCTCACCGTTCTTGATCACGTCGTCTGGTGGATAGAGGGTGGTTTTGTTTTGAATTTCACTGGGCAACAGCTTAAAGGCGGCCTGATTGGGGGTGCCCAGCTTCAGGGTTGTGGCTGCCAAAGCGGCGTTTTCGGGCTCCAGCACAAAATTGATCCAGGCGTAGGCCGAGTCGGGGTCGGGGGCGCTAGCTAAAACCGCCATGGTATCGGTCCAAATTGAAGTGCCGCTCTTGGGGATCACATAGGCGAGATGGGGATTCTCCAGGGGCAGCAAATTACCCAGGGTGGAATAGGACATACAGACGGCCAGATCTCCTCCGATCAGCTGGTCCTCATAGCCAATCGTTTTGAACCCAGCCAAATTCGGCTTGATCTCCAGCAGCCTCTTGTAGGCCGCCTCAATCTGGCCGGGATCGGTGGCGTTATAGGAATAGCCCAGGGACTTGAGGACCATCCCCATGGTTTCACGCACGTCGTCTAGCAGGGTGATTTTGCCCGACAGTTCTTCCCGGTTGTCCCAGAGGTAGTCCCAATCCTCGGGTGCGGTTTTGACCACCTTGGAGTTGTAGAGCAGGCCGGTGGTGCCCCAGCTAAAGGCAATACTGTGGGCCGACTTGGGATCATAGGTTGGATTCTGCCAGCGCTCCATGATGTTGTCGAAGCCGGTCAGCTTGGTTCGGTCCAGCGGTAGCAGCATATTCTCGTCGATCATCTGCCGCACCATGTAGTCAGAAGGGTAGATGATGCTGTATTGATCGCCGCCGCCTGCCTTGAGTTTGGCCAACATCACTTCATTCGAGTCGTAGACATCGGCCACGATTTTGATGCCGGTCTTTTCCTGAAAGCGCTGGTAGAGTTCTTCGCTGTT
>JBJTUI010000628.1:0-4845 GCA_046080625.1 Elainella sp.
CTGATATTAAGCCATGAACCGAAATAGCATCCCTTGGGCACAGCTACTGGAGCAATTGATTCACCGAGTGCCCAAATCGTTCTCTAGAAGCGATATGATGCTGCAACTAGACTCACAACCCCTTCAGCAGAGGATGCCTCAGCCCACAAAAACAGCCGTTCTAGTGATTGGCGGAGCCGAAGATAAGATTCACGGACGCCAGATTCTCCAGACCTTTTTCCAGCGATCCGGCGGCACAGATGCCCGCATTGCGATTATTCCTTCCGCATCCCGCGAGCCTACCGTGATCGGCAGCCGCTACCACGACATCTTTGAAGAGATGGGGGCTAAGGCGATTGAGGTGATCGATATTCGTGAACGCGAGCATGGCGAAGACGAAACCTGGCAGGCCTATGTGCAAGACTGCACGGGCGTGTTCATGACGGGTGGCGATCAGCTCCGCCTCTGTGGTCTGCTGGCCGATACGTCGATTATGGATCGGGTGCGGCTGCGGGCCCAGGCGGGCGAAATCACGCTGGCTGGCACGAGTGCCGGTGCTGCCGTGATGGGCTACCACATGATTGCGGGCGGCGGCAGCGGCGAATCGCCGAATCGGGCTCTGGTTGATATGACGACAGGGTTGGGCATCATCCCGGAAGTGATCGTGGATCAGCATTTTCACAACCGCAACCGCATGGCTCGCCTGCTGAGCGCGGTGGCTTCGAATGTGGAGAAAATCGGCATCGGCATCGATGAAGACACCTGTGCCATGTTTGAGAGTGACAACACGTTCCAGGTGATTGGCAAAGGCACCGTGACGATTGTTGATCCCGGCGAGGTGTCCTACACCAACTACGCCCAGGTTGACACCACCGATCCGCTCAGCATTCACAATCTACGGCTACATATTCTCAGCCACGGCGACCGCTACGATCTGACCAAACGCGCCGTCATGCCGGTCGCTCCATGGGGCTAGATAATCCGCTCCCTGGGCCTGCTGCATCTTGCCGCATCGGAGTTAAGGTGATTTGAGCCTGCTAAATTGTGGGCCACCTCAACTTTGTTGACCCTTTGCCTGCGATTTTGGTTGAAGAAGTTGACTGTAATCGACGCCAATCGCCCTACAATCTGTGGTTAAGGAGTATTCTGTTCATCTGCTGCTGGATAGGGACTGACACGAAATCAGGTCGAGATCGCTGCTAGAGAATCTATTTCTCGTGGGACTGGCGAACTTTGGGTTTTAATCGCTACAGATCAAAGTAGCGACCGAGGAGATGGGTCAAACTGGCGGCTGAGCCTTGGCTGTTTCTAGCCAAACCAAGCCAAGCCAAGCCTGCACCAAAGTTCAGTAGACCGAAACGACCCTAGCGCCAGAGGTCACTCAATTTTGCACCCGGTTTTGTCCTGGGTGGAGTTGCAGCAGGTTGCCAAAACTGATTTTCCCGATCTTGAAGACATTCAGATTTCTAAACCAAACTGTTCACTGTGAACGGTTTAAGGCGTTTTTAAGACGGAACACTAGACAAGTGCTGTAGATGCCGCCCGATTGCCCGACCTTTTTCCTATTGCGCCATGAAAATTCTTAAGACTCAAACGCTGCGTGGACCGAATTACTGGAGTATTCGTCATCCCAAGCTGATTGTGCTGCGGCTGGATCTGGAAGGGCTGGCCAGCACAACCACAGACAAACTGCCCGGATTTCATGCCGGGTTGGCGGAACTGCTGCCCAGTCTGGCCGAACATCTATCGCCAGAAGACCCGGAGGGCTTTTTGCGACGGGTGGAAACCGGGGTTTCGCTGGCCCAGGTGGTTGAGCACATTGCCCTAGAGCTGCAAACCCTGGCCGACATGCCGGTGGGGTTTGGCCGGACTCGCGAAACCTCCACACCGGGCGTGTTTCAGGTGGTCTACCAATATGTAGACGAGCAGGCCGGACGCTACACGGGTCGGGCCGCCGTGCGGATTTGCCAGAGCTTGATTGAAACGGGCAGCTACCCGCCCAGCGAACTCGAAAAGGATCTGCAAGACCTGCAAGACTTTGGCGGCCAAGCGGCCCTTGGTCCCAGCACCGAAAATATCGTCAAAGAGGCAGAACAGCGGGGCATTCCCTGGCTGGCCCTCAGCGCTCGTTCGCTGATTCAGCTGGGCTACGGGGTGCATCAAAAGCGCATCCAGGCCACCCTGAGCAACAACACGGGGATTTTGGGCGTCGAGCTGGCCTCCGACAAGGAGGGCACCAAGCGCGTTCTGCGCGACAGCGGCATCCCGGTCCCACGCGGCACGGTGGTCTATTACCTGGACGAGCTGGAGCAGGCGATTGAAGATGTGGGCGGCTATCCGATTGTGATCAAACCGCTGGACGGTAACCACGGGCGGGGGATTACGATCAACATCACCTCCTGGGAGCTGGCGGAAGAAGCCTACGACGCGGCCAAGGAAGTGTCGCGGGGCGTGATTATCGAGCGCTACTACACCGGACGGGATCACCGGGTGCTGGTGGTGAACGGCAAGGTGGTAGCGGTGGCCGAGCGGGTGCCCGCCAGCGTTGTGGGTGACGGCAAATCGACGATCTCGGAGCTAATCGACGAAACCAACCGCGATCCGCGTCGGGGCGATGGCCACGAGAACATCCTCACCCGGATCGAGTTAGATCGCACCTCCTGGGAGCTATTGGAACGCCAGGGCTATGACCTGGATACGGTGCTGCCAGCGGGCGAAATCTGCTACCTCAAGGCCACGGCTAACCTCAGTACCGGCGGCACCGCCATCGACCGCACCGACCAGATCCACCCCGAAAACGTCTGGATCGCCCAGCGCACCGCCAAAATTATCGGACTCGATATCGCCGGGATCGATGTCGTGACATCCGATATCTCGAAGCCGCTGCGTGAGGTGGATGGCGTGATCGTAGAAGTCAACGCCGCTCCGGGCTTCCGGATGCATTTCTGCCCCAGTGAAGGCATTCCCCGTAACGTCGCCGAACCCGTGCTCGACATGCTGTTTCCCCAGGGGCAGACGGGCCGCATTCCGATCCTGTCCCTGACTGGCACCAACGGCAAAACCACGACAACCCGCCTGCTGGCCCACATCGTCAAGCAGACCGGGCGCACCGTAGGCTACACCACCACCGACGGCATCTACATCGGCGGCTACCTGGTAGAAAAGGGCGACACCACCGGCCCCCAGAGCGCCCAGACGATTTTGCAAGACCCTACCGTGGAGGTGGCGGTGCTGGAAACAGCGCGCGGCGGAATTCTGCGATCGGGTCTGGGCTTCAGCGAATGCGACATCGGGATTGTGCTGAACGTGGCCGCAGACCACCTGGGGATCGGCGATATTGATACGGTAGAAGACTTGGCCCACCTCAAGAGCGTGGTGGTGGAGTCGGTGCAGCCCAACGGCTACGCGATTCTGAACGCCGACGATCCGCTGGTGGTGGCCATGGCCAGCCGGGTGAAGGCCCAGGTGGCCTATTTCTCAATGGACCCCGACAGTCCGCTGATTCGCAGCCACACCCAACAGGGCGGCCTGGCCGCAATCTACGAAAACGGCTACCTGTCGATTTTGAAAGGCGATTGGACGCTGCGGATCGATCAGGCCGTGAACGTGCCCCTGACGATGGGCGGTCGGGCTCCCTTCATGATTGCCAACGCGCTGGCGGCCAGTCTGGCGGCCTTTGCCCACGGCATCCGCATTGAGGATATCCGCACGGCTCTGCTCACCTTCCAGGCCTCGGTGGGTCAGACCCCAGGCCGGATGAACCTGTTCAACCTGGGCCAGTTCCACGCCATGATCGACTATGCCCACAACCCCCACAGCTACGAGGCGATCGGGGGCTTTGTCCGCAACTGGCCCGGCGAGCGGATTGGCGTGGTGGGGGGACCAGGCGACCGCCGCGATGAAGATTTTGTCGTATTGGGCCAGCTGTCCGCCCGGATGTTCGACCGGATTCTGATCAAGGAAGATGACGACACCCGAGGTCGGTCGCGGGGTGATGCGGCCCGACTGATTGTGGAAGGGATTGAATCGGCCCAGACCGGCGTGCCCTACGCGATTGAGCTACACGAGACGACGGCGATTAACCAGGCGCTGGATGCGGCTCCCCAGGGCAGCCTGGTCGTGATTTTCCCGGAAAGCGTCGCCCGAGCGCTCAGCCTAATCGAAACCCGCCAGCCCCGTGCCGATCTGGGTCTGCCGCCCGCTGCGGGTCAACCCGACCTGGGCGATCCCGATCCAAATGGCGTGGCTAACCCGGTTTCTTCCCAGCAGTACGCCCAATCGGGTGGTTGAACTCTGTCAGGCCGGGATCAGTAAATTGGTTGCCTGCTGATTCCAGATGCTCTGCTGCTTGAGGCTATTCGGCGTCGAGTTCGTCGGGCTTGCTTACCTCTTCTTTGAACCCCCGCAGGGTCTTGCCGAGGGCGTTGCCCAGCTCAGGAATCTTCTTCGGCCCAAAGATCAGCAGGGTGGCCAGGGCAATAATCCCCACTTCTGCCCAACCGAGATGTAGCATCGTTTTCTCCGCAGGTACTGGATTAGGTCTAGGGTTTCTAGGTCTGTGGTTGTTATGGCAATGGTTGTTATGGCAATGGTTGTTATAGCCAGGGTTTCTATGGCTGCGATTTCTGCGTCGCTCAACCCAGTGCCAGACACTAGAGTCCCACTTCCTCACTATAGAGGATAACCAGATAGAGGATAACCAGAAGCATCACAGGCCGCGATATGCTAAACCTAGCGTCGCTGGTCATGTAGCCCGCGACCAAGACCCTGTCCAAACTTGGAACCATTGTTTGCCTCAGCCATGTCTACTTCTATTCGTCAGCAGCAGCATCCCCTGATTCTTCAGGTGGCCGACCGGATTGAATC
>JBJTUI010000629.1:0-2502 GCA_046080625.1 Elainella sp.
GCGGAGGATCCGCTTCTCGGCGGCCGACAGCGCGACCTTCGTGTGCGGCGGCGGCATCACGAGATCGGGGTCGGTCGCCTCGATCCGCGCCACCAGCGCGCTTGCCCCGGGGTCACCCGGCACGATCGCCCGGCTGCCAGGTTTTTGACTTAGACAAGCTTACACCAGTCAGCAGCAAATTCAAGACTTCATCTCAAAAAAACATCCTACCCAGCAGTTCAGCAACACTTTCAGCTTGTTAAAGCTATTCGATCTATCGCGGCTATCAGCCTTCAGCAGGATGATACTTAAAAAAAGCTGATCGAGATTAATGTTTAACGTATTGTTGCATCAACGTCAAGTCGGAAACTAAATCGGTTATGAGCAGAATCAGTTAGTAAATGGACCTGTTAGAAATCCGCCTGTATAGGCTGAAAATCCCGAGCTACGGCCATTTCACAACTTTCAGCAGCTGGTTTTGCCACCCGATTCCCCAGCCCATTTTAACGGCAACCAAATTGTTGATTTTGATACAGACTGATTTGCTTTGGGTGCTAGGCCAATCCTTTTTAACGGATATAGATGCGCAGTTTATCCCAAGAAAACTGGCTATTCTGGCATTTTGCTAGGCCATGCGAATTGCTCAATAGTTATTTACAGGGATTCACTCTAATTGATTGGCCGTATACAAATCTTTTATGATTGCAACAGGCAGTTGGTGATCTAGACGACTGAAGCCCGCTCAAAACTCCTTCAAGTTAATTTGACAAAGTGTAGCTCACCATCTGTTGGATTAATTACCCTTCGGCAGATTCACTGGCGAAACCCCATTCAATCATCGAATTTGCATATAAGAATTTTTTGTTTGCTAACTCATCTCAGCCGGGGCTGGGTTGATCTAAATTATTTTGTCCAATTCCCCGAGCTGTCGATTGGCCTCGAACAAGCCAATAGCTACACTCACCGACAAGTTCAGGCTGCGAACATGAACCTGCCCCATGGGAATCCGCAGGGTCGCATCACAATCCTGCAGCACCTCAGAGGGCAGGCCAGTGGTTTCACGACCAAACAACAGCCAGTCGTCAGGCTGATATGCAAACTTGATATAGCTACATGCCCCTGAAGTGCTAAAACCAAGCAGTCGTCCCTGCTGCCGCTGCCGCTGCTCGTAGAAATCAGCCAGCGATGCGTGATAGTGCAAATCAACGTAGGGCCAATAGTCCAGTCCGGCCCGTTTTAGATAACGATCGCTAATCTCAAATCCCAGGGGGCCTACCAGATGCAGAGGCGTACCGGTTGCAGCGCAAGTCCGGGCGATGTTGCCCGTATTAGGCGGAATTTGGGGTTGAAATAAAACGACTCGAACCATGCGATTTGCCTGAAGACAGCCTTGACAGAGCCTGACGGCCCCCCAGCTATTCTACAAGCTGCTCGAAGTGGGTTTGCTAGCAAAATTATTGGCAGAATCAAAAGCCCACCCAGCGGAACTCTTGCTCCGATTGTCCTGCTTGCAGGTGAGCTGCTTCTCTATATATAAATGTCTATTGGTTTTCAGAAAATTTCTATATGAACAGAGAAAAAATGCTGATCAAGGGGGAAGGGTGGCAAGTCGGCTAAACAGGGATTTTAAGGGTGCTGCCGCAAGCTATCTGAAGGGGCAATCTCTGGGAACAGGCAGCTAAAACAGCGGAAATAAACGGATATTAGGAGATCAGGAGTAGCACTTGGCAGGTCATAATCACTCCATCTCTTCTGGCCTAAGGCCAAATCAAATCGCTGATGTGGGACAGGTTCCAGCCCATCAAGCCCTCTATCGGTCGGCGGGCACCGATGCTAAAGGCTCGGCTGAGCTCGCTTCTGGGGGATAGGGAACCAGAGGCTGTAGATCAAAATCGGCCTCTAGTTCTGATTCGATCCGCAGCCGATCGCAGGGAATGGTGTCAGCCAAAATAGCGCTGGCCATCATGCCGCAATGAACTTCCAGCATTGCCTGAGGCAAGGCTTCAAACACGAGACGCTGGCCCGGAAAGACAACTCGTTCAAAATACCAGTTGGCAATGTTTGTAATTCGCACCACCTGAATTTTGCTGGTTGCGTTGACATAGCAACATAGGGCGTAGGCTTCAGCATCTAAAGGAATTGGGTCAAAAATCTGAGCCATGATAAGGAGCCGTGAAACCGCAAAATTTACCTCTAGACATTAGCATTCCCTGATCCCCGCTAGCTGTAAATCCGACTACAACCGCTTCTGCAAGACATAGGCCCTGGGCTGTATCCTGGCCCTTGAGGGGGCTGGCTCTGGCCTGGCCCTGCCAGAGCAATCTGGATGCGCCTGAGAAATTATGCTAGATTGGTAACTTTGCTAAGGTTTATTTCAAGCTACCCAGCGGGCGGCTTTCAGTAAGCCTGGCTCTACCCACTTTCCCATGAGGTCACGAATGGCTAAACGCCGCAATCAGAAGAAAGAAAAGGCTCTCCGCAACCTGGCCTACGCTCGGAAGTTCCGCAAGCGCACCAATACCG
>JBJTUI010000630.1:0-11545 GCA_046080625.1 Elainella sp.
TCAACTGTGGGACGAGATGAAGCGATGGTACGACGGTACATTGAGCAACAGGAGATAGAGGATCAACGAATTGACCAACTGCGATTGTCTGATGAATGGTAAGCCGCTTTGAGCGGCTCCCATATGCTCAAGCCTCCGGCAAAGCCGGAGGTTGATGACTCGGGTTCCAGCCTATCGACCATTTGGCTTGTTGAACGGAACGCAGCTGTCCGAGTCCTTTCGACCGTCCTCCGGCCAACAGCCTCGCGAGTAACCTAAAACCTGTCCATTGCCCCTAGCCGCTTTTGCCCACCTAGCTGAGAAGAATCGCGAAGCTGTATAAAAACTTTGTCTTTATTTACTTTTAAACATATATTTCTGCTCTACCTTCACCTAGTGATTTTCAATCGTTGTAATCAAGAATTTCTATTTGTAACTGATTGTCAATTGTCAAGCAAATTTTTGCTGATGAACCCTGCGAAAGGCTGATGGCTCAAGCATTCTCCATTTTAATTATTGTTAACCTTCTCTAAGTAGGCTGGTTCTTCAGCCCTATAATGCTTCCCAGTACCTCACTAAGCGAGCAAACTGTTCTAGTTTAGGCTGGACGCTGGTTTAGGCCAGTTGGTCACTACCTGTCCCCTAAATGGTCTAAAGTAGAGCGGTTGTTTTGGTGAATTCCGGCCAGCGAGATCGGATCTGGATTCTTCAGACGCTCCCATCTGGTCTGTTTTCGTCTTGTAATCGCATTCCGATCTGGGCCATTGCCTGGAGCGGGATCGATCTGGTCCAGGAGCTAGCCAGACATGCTTAAGGGTTACTCGTTTCCTTTGTCTAGAGAGAGGAGAGTCTCGAATGACAACTACCCCACGGGAGCGAGAGCAGAAGGTGAAAGTGGTCGTCGATAAAGACCCCGTCCCAACTTCCTTTGAGAAGTGGGCACAGCCCGGTCATTTTGACCGTACTCTGGCGAAAGGGCCGAAAACGACAGCCTGGATTTGGAACCTTCATGCCGACGCTCACGATTTCGATAGTCATACCAGTGACCTGGAAGATATATCTCGTAAGATCTTCAGCGCTCACTTCGGTCACTTAGCCGTTGTTTTCGTCTGGCTAAGCGGCATGTATTTTCATGGCGCTAAGTTTTCAAACTATGAAGCTTGGCTGGCTGACCCCCTGCACATCAAACCGAGTGCTCAGGTGGTTTGGCCGATTGTCGGTCAAGAAATTTTGAATGGAGATGTTGGCGGCGGCTTCCACGGCATCCAGATCACCTCTGGATTCTTCCAGCTGTGGCGAGCTTCCGGTATCACAAACGAATATCAGCTCTACTGCACGGCTATCGGCGGTCTGGTTATGGCTGGCCTGATGCTGTTTGCTGGGTGGTTCCACTACCACAAGCGCGCTCCCAAACTGGAATGGTTCCAGAACGTGGAGTCGATGCTGAACCACCACCTAGCTGGCCTATTGGGTCTGGGTTCCCTGTCTTGGGCGGGCCACCAGATCCACGTTTCTCTCCCTATTAATAAGCTGTTGGATGCAGGCGTGGCAGTGAAGGATATTCCCCTGCCCCATGAGTTCA
Organism: Elainella sp.; assembly: GCA_046080625.1. GTDB lineage: Bacteria > Cyanobacteriota > Cyanobacteriia > Elainellales > Elainellaceae > Elainella. The sequence continues at coordinate 1,562 of JBJTUI010000630.1, forward strand.
TCCTGAATAAGGAGCTCATGGCTGACCTCTACCCCAGTTTCTCGAAGGGGCTCGTGCCTTTCTTCACCCTGAACTGGGGCGAATACGCCGACTTCCTCACCTTCAAGGGCGGTCTCAACCCGGTGACGGGCGGTCTCTGGCTCTCGGACACAGCGCATCACCACCTGGCGATTGCGGTTCTGTTCATCATTGCTGGCCACATGTACCGCACCAACTGGGGCATCGGCCACAGCATCAAGGAGATTCTGGAATCTCATAAGGGTCCCTTTACCGGCGAAGGCCACAAGGGTCTCTATGAAATCCTCACGACCTCCTGGCATGCTCAGCTCGCGATCAACCTGGCTCTGCTGGGTTCGCTGACCATCATCGTGGCTCAGCACATGTACGCGATGCCGCCCTATCCCTATCTGGCTACCGACTACCCAACTCAGCTGTCCATCTTCACCCACCACATGTGGATCGGTGGCTTCCTGATTGTGGGAGCGGGTGCCCACGGCGCGATCTTCATGGTGCGCGACTACGACCCGGCTAAGAACGTCAACAACTTGCTGGATCGGGTGATTCGCCACCGCGACGCCATCATCTCTCACCTCAACTGGGTTTGTATTTTCCTGGGCTTCCACAGCTTTGGTCTATACATCCACAACGACACGATGCAGGCGCTGGGCCGCCCTCAGGACATGTTCTCTGATACGGCGATCAAGCTCCAGCCCGTGTTTGCTCAATGGGTGCAAAACCTGCATACCCTGGCTCCTGGCAACACCGCACCTAACGCAATTGCTCCTGCGAGCTATGCCTTTGGCGGCGATGTAATCGCTGTGGGCGGTAAGGTTGCCATGATGCCGATTACCCTGGGCACGGCAGACTTCATGGTGCACCACATTCACGCCTTCACGATCCACGTGACGGTTCTCATTCTGCTGAAGGGTGTGCTGTATGCCCGCAGCTCTCGTTTGATTCCAGATAAGGCCAACCTGGGCTTCCGCTTCCCTTGCGACGGTCCGGGCCGGGGCGGCACCTGTCAGGTTTCTGGTTGGGACCACGTCTTCCTGGGTCTGTTCTGGATGTATAACGCTCTTTCGGTCGCGATCTTCCACTTCAGCTGGAAAATGCAGTCGGATGTTTGGGGCACGGTGAATGCGGATGGTTCGATCTCGCACATCGCGGGGGGTAACTTCGCCGCTAGCGCCACCACAATCAACGGCTGGCTGCGCGACTTCCTCTGGGCACAGGCTGCTCAGGTAATTGGCTCCTACGGTTCGGCTTTGTCGGCCTATGGTCTGCTGTTCCTGGGTGCCCACTTCATCTGGGCCTTCAGCCTGATGTTCCTGTTCAGCGGTCGCGGCTATTGGCAAGAGCTGATCGAGTCGATCGTCTGGGCTCACAACAAACTGCGCGTTGCGCCGGCCATTCAGCCTCGCGCGCTCAGCATCGTTCAGGGACGGGCTGTGGGCGTTGCTCACTACCTCCTAGGCGGAATTGTCACCACCTGGTCGTTCTTCCTAGCCCGGATCATTGCAGTAGGCGGCTAGTTGCTCTCTCTAGACAACGGATGGGGAATCTGAGCATCAGAGTCTTGGGTATCAAGCAATTTGATATCAAAGCTAAATACCAAAGCACGAAAATGCCAATGGTTGATGCTCAGGTTCGCCCTTTACCATCCGGTACGCTGTTAGTACACTAGAGGGCACGCGATCTAGCTAATTGAGAACCTTCAATTAGGACTTATGGCAACTAAATTCCCCAAATTTAGCCAAGGTCTGGCGCAAGATCCAACCACAAGACGGATCTGGTACGGCATTGCCACAGCCCACGACTTTGAGAGCCACGATGGCATGACCGAAGAGAATCTTTACCAAAAGATTTTTGCTTCGCACTTCGGTCATCTGGCGATCATCTTCCTCTGGACATCGGGCAACCTGTTCCACGTCGCCTGGCAAGGCAACTTCGAGCAGTGGATTAAAGATCCGCTCAACACGCGCCCAATCGCCCATGCGATCTGGGACCCCCACTTCGGTCAAGCTGCGGTAGATGCCTTCACCCGTGCAGGCGCTTCCTACCCGGTTAACATCACCTACTCCGGGATCTATCACTGGTGGTACACCATCGGTATGCGGACAAATGGCGACCTCTACCAGGGTTCCATCTTCCTGCTGATCCTGGCTGCCGTGATGCTGTTTGCTGGCTGGCTTCACCTCCAGCCCAAGTTCCGCCCCAGCCTCTCCTGGTTCAAGAACGCTGAGTCTCGCCTCAACCACCACTTGGCTGGTCTGTTTGGCGTCAGCTCTCTGGCCTGGGCTGGTCACCTGATCCACGTTGCCATCCCCGAATCTCGCGGGCAGCATGTGGGCTGGGATAACTTCTTGTCCGTTGCGCCCCACCCGGCGGGTCTTGCGCCCTTCTTCACCGGCAACTGGGGTGTCTACGCCGAGAATCCGGATACGGCGAACCACATCTTCAACTCGGCTCAAGGCTCTGGAACCGCTATCCTCACCTTCCTGGGTGGCTTCCATCCCCAAACCGAGTCCCTGTGGTTGACCGACATGGCTCACCACCACCTGGCGATTGCAGTGCTCTTCATCATTGCAGGGCACATGTATCGCACCAACTTTGGCATCGGGCACAACATCAAGGACATGCTCGATTCCAAGAAAGGGCTGCTCAGCGCTCGTAGTGAAGGTCAGTTCAACCTGCCTCACCAAGGGCTGTATGACACCCTGAACAACTCGCTGCACTTCCAGCTGGCTCTGGCCCTGGCTTCCCTGGGCGTAATCACCTCCCTGGTCGCTCAGCACATGTATTCGCTGCCGCCCTATGCCTTTATGGCGCGCGACTACACGACCCAGGCAGCGCTCTATACCCATCACCAGTACATCGCTGGCTTCATCATGGTGGGTGCCTTTGCCCACGGTGCCATCTTCCTGGTGCGGGACTACGACCCCGTTCAGAATAAAGGCAACGTGCTGGATCGGGTGCTGCAGCACAAGGAAGCGATCATTTCGCACCTGAGCTGGGTGTCTCTGTTCCTGGGCTTCCACACCCTGGGTATCTACGTCCACAACGACGTGGTGCAAGCCTTCGGTACGCCCGAGAAGCAGATCCTGATCGAGCCAGTGTTTGCCCAGTTTGTTCAGGCCTCCCACGGTAAGCTGCTCTATGGTTTTGACACCCTGCTGTCGAACCCGGACAGCTTGGCTTCCACGGCTTGGCCTAACCACGGCAACGTCTGGCTGCCCAACTGGCTGGCTGCGATCAACAGCGGTACGAACTCGCTGTTCCTGACGATTGGCCCTGGCGACTTCCTGGTCCACCATGCGATTGCTCTGGGTCTGCACACCACGACCCTGATCCTCGTCAAAGGTGCGCTGGATTCGCGCGGCTCCAAGCTGATGCCTGACAAGAAAGACTTCGGCTATGCCTTCCCTTGCGATGGCCCTGGCCGGGGCGGTACCTGCGACATCTCTGCCTGGGATTCCTTCTACCTCGCCATGTTCTGGATGCTCAACACGATTGGTTGGGTCACCTTCTACTGGCACTGGAAGCACCTCGGGATCTGGCAGGGCAACGTGGCTCAGTTCAACGAGTCCTCTACCTATCTGATGGGCTGGCTGCGTGACTACCTGTGGCTGAACTCGGCCCAGTTGATCAACGGCTACAACCCCTACGGCATGAACGCTCTGTCCGTCTGGGCCTGGATGTTCCTGTTCGGGCACCTGGTTTGGGCTACCGGCTTCATGTTCCTGATCTCCTGGAGAGGCTACTGGCAGGAGCTGATCGAAACGATCGTTTGGGCCCACGAGCGCACGCCGCTGGCGAACCTGGTTCGCTGGAAAGACAAACCTGTGGCTCTGTCCATCGTTCAAGCTCGTCTGGTGGGTCTGGCTCACTTCACGGTGGGTTACATCCTCACCTACGCCGCCTTCTTGATTGCCTCAACTGCAAGTCGTTACGGTTGATGGCGCTTGAAGTCTGCTAATTAGCAAGAATCCCTCTGCCGCTGGTGGGGGGATTTTTGTTTGGCGAGATTCATTCTTTGCCAATTCCGATCAAAAGGCACCACCATAATCTTTTCTACAGTGTAAAATCGGGAAAATTCCAAACTTGCTTGTCTCTATGAAAAACTCGCGCGTCTTGATCGCTCCCGCTCTGTTTGGATTCACCCTGGCCCTGGTTACAGCCTGCGGCAGTTTGCCGTTCTCGGATCTGTTCTCAAGCCAATCGACGCCTGATCAAACTGCGCCTGCTCCAGCAGGACAGCCTGCGGCCCAAGCGCCTCGCCAGAATGCTACCTGTGTGACGCCCAACTACTTTGCCCGCGTGGTCTGGCAGAACGACCAGCCCCAGATGACCTTCGGCGGCAAACCCGACCGGCTGACGCTACAAAACGCACCCGTGGCAGCGACCCAAAATCCTGACGGCAGCATCACCTATCAAGCTCCTGGCGAAGCTGTCACCTATGCCCGCGTCTATGCCGATAACACCTGTTTTGTTCAGGTCGTGCGGGGTCAAAATCAGGTCGTGTTAGAGGAAAGCGGCGCATTGGGAACCTATTGAAGGGAGTGGCCCTACCTGCCACCCAGTTAGAGCCGAATTCCTAAAATCGAGTTTCTAAAGCCGAGTTCCCAAAGTCGAGTTCCCAGAGCAGGAGAGTGGGCTAAAAGAGCGCTGTTAAAAAAAGCGGGCCTAGACCCGCTGATTAGGAGCTTGAGTTTTAGCGTTGTAGCGAGCTGGCTACTGAAGCCCTTCGGCCTCGGCAATGGTCAGCAGAGTCTTTAACACCGAGTCTGGGTTGAGGCTGATCGAATCGATGCCTTGCTCCACCAGGAAGGCCGCAAACTCTGGGTAGTCACTGGGAGCCTGACCGCAAATTCCCACCTTGCGGCCCTTTGCTTTCGCCTTCTCAATCACCCGCTTCACCATCACCTTCACGGCGTCATTACGCTCGTCGAACAAGTGGGAAACCAGGGCTGAGTCCCGATCTAGGCCGAGCGTCAGCTGGGTCAAATCGTTGGAGCCAATCGAGAAGCCGTCAAACACTTCGCTAAATTCGTCGGCTAGAATTACGTTGCTGGGCAACTCGCACATCACATAGATTTGCAGCCCGTTTTGGCCTCGCACCAAGCCATGCTGGGCCATTTCGGCCTGCACCCGGCGGCCCTCTTCTGGGGTACGGCAGAACGGAATCATCGGAACCACGTTGGTCAGACCCATCTCGTCCCGGACTCGCTTAAAGGCGCGACACTCTAGGCCAAACGCCTCCCGGTATTTCGGGTCGTAGTAGCGCGACGCTCCCCGCCAGCCCAGCATCGGGTTTTCTTCCTCGGGCTCAAACTCACGTCCGCCGATCAGATTGGCATATTCGTTGCTCTTCAGATCCGACATCCGCACCACGACCGGATTGGGATAGAAGGCCGCTGCTAACATGCCAATTCCCGAGGCCAGCTTATCGACAAAATATTCGGCCCGGTCGTCGTACATCGTGGCCAGCTGGCTGATCTCCCACTTGGCCGCCTTGTCGGTCAGCTGATCAAAATTCAGCAGCGCCAGGGGATGCACCTTGATGTGGTTGGCAATAATGAACTCGGTGCGGGCCAGCCCAACGCCATCATTTGGCAGCATCGACAGCCGGAACGCCTCCTGGGGATTGCCCACATTCATCAACACCTTGGTGCGAGTTTTGGGCAGTTGATTCAGCTGGATCTGCTTCACCTCAAACGGCAGCAGACCGCCGTAGATCTGGCCCTCCTCGCCCTCAGCGCAGGAGATCGTCACCTCCTGTCCATCTTGCAGCACCTCGGTTGCGCGGTCGCAGCCCACAATAGCCGGTAGCCCCAGCTCTCGGGCAATAATCGCCGCGTGGCAGGTGCGCCCGCCCTGGTTAGTGATCACGGCACTGGCTTTCTTCATGATCGGCTCCCAGTCTGGATCGGTGCGGCCCGTCACCAGCACTTCCCCTGGCTGAAACTGATCCAGCTTGCGCACGTCCAGGATGACTCGCACCTTTCCCTGGCCGATCATTTCGCCGACGGCTCGCCCGGTCAAAATTGGGGGTGCGGGCGCTTTATCGCTGAGCTGGTAGGTTTTGAGCACATTACCCGACTTCTGGGAATGCACCGTCTCCGGGCGGGCTTGGACAATAAACAGATCGCCCGTCTGGCCGTCCTTGGCCCACTCGATGTCCATCGGCGTGTAGGTGCCCCGCACCGCAGAATAATGGTCCTCTATGGTGCAAACCCACTCGGCCAGCTGCAAAATCTCGGTGTCGTTCAGAGCATATTCCCCCTGTTCCGCCTTCGAAACCGGCACGTTCAGGGTGGGTTTGCTGCCGCCCACGTCATAGACCATTTTGATTTTCTTGCTGCCCAGCCGCTTATCCAGGATGGGTCGAAAGCCCTGCTTCAGCGTCGGTTTAAACACCACATATTCATCCGGGTTGACCACACCCTGCACGACGTTTTCGCCCAGACCATAGGCCGCCGTGATCAGGGCAGCATTCTTAAAACCGCTTTCCGTATCAATCGAGAACATGACGCCCGAAGTTGCCAGATCGGAGCGCACCATTTTCTGGACGCCTACCGAGAGCGCCACATCAAAGTGGTCAAACTGCTTCAGGGTGCGGTAGGAAATGGCCCGATCGGTGAACAGCGAGGCAAAGCACATATGGCAGGCTGCCAGCACCCCCTGGATCCCATGCACATTCAGATAGGACTCCTGCTGGCCCGCAAAGCTGGCATCCGGCAAATCTTCCGCCGTGGCGCTCGACCGTACCGCCACATCTACGCCCAGATGATTACTGCGGCACTTCTCCCGATCTTCCCCTAACAGCTGGTCACAGTGTTCCAGACTGACTCCATAGCGCTCGCTGAGCTGAGCATAGGCTTCCACAATTTCGGCTTCGAGTTCGGCTGGAAACGGCGTATCCAGAATCAGCGTTCGGGCAACGCGGCCCCGTTCTCGCAGGTTGTCGATGTCGTTTACATCCAGATCGGCCAGCAGCTGCCGCAGCCGTTGTTCTAACCCGGCTCGCTGCATAAAGTAGCGGAAGGCGTAGGCGGTGACTGCAAACCCTGTGGGTACGTTCACCCCCTTGGGCATCAGCTGTTGAATCATCTCGCCCAGTGAAGAGTTCTTGCCACCCACCAGCCCCACATCTGCTATCCCAACCTGCTCAAACCAGAGGACAAGGGCCTGCTCTTTGGGTGCAGAAGCCGACTGTGAATCTTGTGGCGGATTGACCGTAAACATGGATAAAGCTCCTAAGTCACAAAATGATTTCAGAAAATTCAGAAAACGATATCGCGACCTGTTGAGGAATATGTAAGAACATGAATATCCATCAACAAATCGCCTAACGCAAAGATGCAGCTAAGACTAAACTTGAAGTTAAATGAAGATAAACTCGGTAAGCTTAAAACCAATCTCGCTGAGAATCGCTATTAATTCAGAAATAATCTGGTTCTTTTCAGATTTGCTCAAAGAAAGTACAAATAGAGTCAGGAGTTAAAATAGCCAGGCCGTTAGCCATGACGCTGTGGCAATCCTGCTGCTTGGCGGTTGGCTCTTAGAGGTTGGCTCTCAGAGGTCGGCTTTTTAAAGGTTGGGGCTATTGAACCTGGTTATCTAAGCTAAAAGATTTGCTGATTAGTTACGTCTGCCGGTTGGAGGATTCACGCTGCTCTACCCAGGCAAAAGCTGGGGTGAGAGGGTCAGGGCAAGCGGCTCTGACCAAAAGCAGAATTTTCGCTAAAGCTTCTCAGAACCAGCTCGAAAATGTAACAATTTGTACTATCTGCTTTACACTTCATGATTAGATTAGCAATGAGTCATTAGGAGTGAAATAGCGTGAATGCAGCAGATCAGGCTATTGGGGTGGTAGTTGCAACCAAGATTGCCGCCGTCGTCAACCTCTTCAAGACCCAGTTCCCTGATGCCAAAGCCGATCTGAAGCCCTGGGCCAATGACCCCAAGATTCGCGATCTGATTGACCCTGACTCGATCGATATTGGCTTTCACCTGCCGGGCTGGAGTCGGCAAATGCAATGTCGCAGCGTTTTAGTCCAGATTCGCTTTCACGATGATCCGCTACTGCAATCGCGACGGGCGATTGGAATTGAGGCGGCTGGATTCACCCATCTGGGCGAGCAATGGCGACTGTCTACGGTGCATGACTGGCAGTTTGTTGGGTCGGTTGAACCGGCCACGGCTGTTCAGGAGAAGCTGAAAACTTTCTGCCGTCAGGTGTTTGAACTGTTTAATACCTCCGAGACAGCTCTCTAACAGATCCTTAATATTCTCCTGCTTCCAAAAGCAGATGACCGGCAGATCAGGGCTGCGTTAGACCAGCGGTAGAACTGTCCTTCAGCGGTTGAGTCGATCTAATCAGCCGTTTATCGTAATGGAAGCACGTTATTGCTGGGTATTTTACAGAACGCTATGGCTTTGATTCGCTCCCCACACACACCGTCTGATCTGAAAATCAATTCCCGATTTTCGCCCTGGTTGACGCCTCTAGCTTATAGTCTGGGCTGTTGGTTTGTTCTGCCCAGCTTTTTTCGGATTCGAATCACGGGTCAGGAAAACCTCCCCCACAGCGGAGCTACCATTTTGGCCCCGACCCATCGCTCTCGCTGGGATGCCCTGCTGGTACCCTATGCTGCCGGACGGTTTGTCACAGGGCGCGACGTGCGGTTCATGGTTTCAGCCGATGAAGTCAAAGGTCTCCAGGGCTGGTTGATTCGGCGGTTGGGCGGCTTCCCGGTCAATCCCCGGCAGCCCGCTATTGCCAGCCTGCGCTACGGTCTAGAAGTTCTGCAAAACCGAGAAATGATGGTGATCTTCCCGGAGGGCGGCATTTTCCGCGACAAGACGCTGCATCCCCTCAAGCCCGGTCTGGCCCGGCTGGCTCTGCAAGTTGCCCAACCTGATCTGCCCGTCCAGATTGTGCCGATGCATCTCGACTACAGCCAGGAAATTCCCTCCTGGGGATGTGAAGTCACTATTCGGATCGGTAAACCGCTGCAAGTGGCCGACTACCAGCAGGGCAACGTCAAGCAGGAGGCCCAGCGGCTCACGGCTGACCTGACAATAGCGATCAATCGATTAGGCGGTCTTGAACCCCAGGAAGAGCCCTCACTCCCCCTGGCTTTCCAGCATGGGCAGATGCACGGTTAGGCTTAAACCCTTGCCTGTCCAGGTTGCCCGCCTGCTGCTGACCTCCTACCTATGGCAGCAATATGGCAACCCGAATAAAACCCCTTCCGAACAATGGCGCGATCCTTCTCCGGTTCTCAGTGGCGGGCAAGCGCTACTCTGTCAGTCCCGGAGGTCGCTTTGATGACCCTGAGGCCCTGAGACATGCCCAAGCGCTAGCAGCCACGATACAGGCCGATATCCTATGGGGCCGGTTCGACGCAACCCTAAGGGCCTATAAGCCTACCGTACCGGGTAGTGATCGCCTGCTAACTGTCTGGGATGCTTGGGTTAAGTCCCTGAGGTTGCCAGAGCAGACCGAAGCGGCAACCTACAGGACGATCAGGCGACAGATAGCCAGGTCGAACCCTGAGGCCCTAGAGACAGGTTGGTTTACCTCCGCAGCCCTAGCCCCTGCAACCTACAACGGACGCCTCAGCCGTCTCAAGGCTATGGCCAGATGGGGGGTAGGTACCGGCCTGCTACCTGAGGACCCATGGGCAGACCTGAAGCCACGGAAGAGCCGACCGACAGGCCCTAAACCCTTTACCCGTGATGAGGCGAGGGCCATTGTACAGGCCCTAAGGTCCAGATCCGAACCCTATGCCCGCCTAGCGGCCTTCATGTTCGCCACGGGGGGCAGGACTGGGGAAGCCTTAGTGGTGCAGAAAACTTTTTTAAGTTCATCTTGAGCAAACGTACTATAGCCTAAACCCTTATATCTGCGTTGAATTTTTAGCTGTTCTCAATAAAAAACCTTATTGAGAATAACGAGTTTACTGGGTTTCAGGAGTT
>JBJTUI010000631.1:0-3023 GCA_046080625.1 Elainella sp.
ACAAACTGGCGCAGCACTTCGTTGGTTGGTCCCATCACCCAGCCCGCCTTGCCGTCCCGCAGATAGCGCTCGATCTCCATGTCTTTTTTGAAGCCCGAGCCGCCGCAGGCGTGCAGCATTTTATCGCCTACCTGGGCGACATTTTTGGCCGCAGCAAACTTGATCTGCCAGTACCAGGGCAGGTAGGTCGAGCGGGGTAGGGCCGCCAAGTCGGCGTGGATCGACCAGTTGCAGTGGTTGGTCAGATTGTCCATCAGCTGACCCATGGAAAAGGTGAAGGAGCGGCAGGTATTTGTATCGATGATTGCTTCGCCAAAATAATCCTGAATCGTGGGGTAATCGGCTACGCGCATTCCCACGTCCACATGCTTTTTACGGGTGACATGCTGTTTGGCCAGATCGATTGCACCTAGGGCAATTCCGTTCCAGCAGGCCGACGAGCAGAGCAAAAAGAACGGATCGACAATTTCGTCGTTGGAGGCTGTTCCGTCGCCGCAGGGACCCACCATGCGGTTGAGCGGTATCGTCACCCCATCCACCTGCAATGTTCCCGACTGGTTGCCCCGCAGACCCAAAGCGTCCCATTTGTGGGGTTCGGCCTTGACTTCGTTACCGTAGATCAGGAAGCAGGACAGGTCGGCATAGTTGCCCGCAAAGTTGGGGCTGGTGGTCTGGACGATATACCAGTCGGCAAACCCGGCAGAGGTGGTCCAGGAGGCGCGTTTGGACACCTGCCAGCCATCACTCACCGCTTCAGCCCTGGAAGAGACGGGATACCAGAAGTGGGAGCCCGTTTCTGGATCGGAGTAGGAGAGGCTGCCGATCAGCACATCCTGATCTAGCCGCTGCAAAAGCTGCTGGAGCTCCGGGTTGTCATGGGCTCGGAACAGGGCCGCCGCTGTGGCCCCCAAATGCATGGTGTAGCACATGGCCGTACTGGGACAGCCATAGCGGGCGATCGTCTCTACCACCATGGCAGCACAGACGTGGTTTTCACCCAGACCGCCCCAGTCCTGCGGCACAAACAGACCCAGTAGACCCAGGGAAGCCAAGGCCTCAAAGTTGCGGCGCGGATAGACCAGATGACGATCCGAGTCGATGGCGTTGGGCCGCAGAACCGAGGCGCAGAGCTCGATTAGCTGGTTCTGGAGCTGCTTTTGCCGGGGAGTCAGCAGCCACTGAGGATCGAAGTCGTAGCCCAGGCCACCGTATTCTGAACCGTTCCAAGTTTTTGTACTAGTCATTGCAACTCGCTATCAATAGCTGGATTCGTAGCTGGACTTGAGCAAACCAAACGTCTTGTAAACATAGAGCCAGGTAAACATAGAGCCAGGAACTCCAGAGAAAATTCCTCGGTCGAGCGACGGTGTATACACAAACCCAGTAGTCTTCTTAATGCCCTTTCCATCCATCCCCTCACCCGTAGGGCGGGATGGGGCAAACAAGCTGAGACAGGATGTAGCCCACCTCTTCCAAAAGGAATTTTGGGGTGAAGAGTAGGGGTGAGATCAGATCGGAGCCTAAATCAGATCCAAATCGATTAACTCAACCTATGGGTAGACAGCAGACAGGTTATACCGGAAAAGGTGGTTGAAAGGGCTGAAATGTATATCACAGCTCAGCATACACTTCAGCTCAATAACGAGAGCTGGGGAATTGTGCTTCGCTGCGCGAACAGATCAGGGCTTCAAAGCAGACCCCCGTTCTCTAGATGAGTTCTCTAGATTAATTCGCTGGATTAATTTCCTAAGTTACAGCAGTTTTCAGATCAATAAACCACGGACTAACAGTGGGACGCAGGGGCATCGCCCCCACACCCCTTACTGTAGCTGACTGAAATGAAAATGGTTATAACTCATATCTGAAACATATAAAGCATATAAAGTTGGGACATGCAAACAGAATGCCCGGAACCTGTGAGGCCCAGCAGAGCGAATTGGAACTGGTTTAGCCGTAACGATCGAGGGAACGTTTTTCAGCTTAAATATGCACCTTAAACGGTCTAAAAATTTCAGACGGTCAATTTGAATACCATTTGTTATAACAAGTCGGTCCTAAGATTTAGGGAAGTTTTTAGGTTTCAAATCTAACCTGTCTCTGATTGATTTCAGCAAATCGATTCTATAGGCTCTGCTCCCGGTTTCTCTAGGGCAACTGGGAAGGGTCCGATCCTGGTGTGGGCGCAAGGCAGGAGGGCAGCGCTGCATGGCGGGTCGAGTCAAGGTGGCTTGGCGCGATTCAACGCCAAGCATTCTGGCCTGCGGGGGCAAACTGGCCATGTCTACGGCAATGCGTCTGCGGTCTCAATGCTCTGTATTCACTCTGCTATCACAATCGCTACGGCTTACATCTAGCCCTGCCTCAACTAGCTCCTGTCCAATCCCTGGTCAGTTCCATTCCAGCCTGACAGCCCTGCTTCAATCAGGTTCTGACCCAGTTTCAATCCTGTTTCAGCCGTTGTTCTCAGTCGTTTTAGTCTGGTTGTCCCATTTCTGACAATACCTATGTCACCTGAATCTCAAGAGTTTCTCGGAACCTTTGTTTCCGAATCGTTCTATTACTGGTCTTCGGTGTTCATGCTGCTGATTCACGCAGGCTTTCTGGCCTACGAGGGCGGTGCATCTCGGACCAAAAATGTGCTGGCCACCATGGTGAAAAACCTGCTGACCCTGGCCAGCGTCGGCCTCACCTTCTTCTTCTTCGGCTGGTGGGTCTACAATGCCTTCCCCTTCTTCCCCATGACTGGCCAGGGCTGATTCGTTGTATTGGGAGAAAAACTAAACTAGGTTTAGCTGCTCACATACGACAGATTAGCCATGTCCCTCATCGAACGCCTCCAACAACTGCCCGACTGCCGTAAAGCCCGTGTCCAACGACATCTTCATTGGCTCATCCTCCTGCTCGTCATCCTCGCAGGCCGTGCTGGCTACTGGGGAAATCGCCCCGTCGCCCAATTCGCTCAACGCTATGGTCAAGCCATCTTTGACAAACTGGGTCTGCCGCCTGAGCTGAAACCCCCTTCC
>JBJTUI010000632.1:0-4620 GCA_046080625.1 Elainella sp.
GAACAGTTTTCCAGTCCTGAAGCGCTCGTGACCCGCCTCAAGGCGCTGCTGACGCCCGGCGACCGGCTGCTGTTCAAGGCCTCCCGAGCCGTAGGGCTAGATCGGGTGATTCAACCCCTGCTGGACTGAGGCGGCCCAAATTCCAAAACCGGACGGGCTCAAGGCTGTGATTCAAGCTGTGATTGGAGCTGGGATTAGAGCTGGGGCAGGATCTCCGACAGCAGATCGCCGGGGATCTGCGCCAAAGCCTGGTTTTGTCCAGCCAGACCCAGGTAGCTGTAGCAGGCCCGCAGGGTTTGGACGAGGCAATGTAGGGCCGTCTGGCGGAGGTCGGGCCGCGCTTCCCAGGTCTTGAGGGCGATCAGGTGATGTTGGAGGGCCAGCTCCAGATGCGAGGCGACGGCAGCTGCCGGCATCCCCGGATCGAGGGCGATCTGGTAGTGGGCCAGCCCCAGGTTGTTGTGGGTCGAGGCCAGATCGAAGTTCAGAACGATTTGGGGTTGATTGAGCCGCAGTGATTCAGCTGCCTGGAGGGTCAGCTCATAGGCCGCCACGGCTTCAGTCAGGTAGGTGAGCTTTTCGACGGTCTGGGTCTGGTTGGCCAGATGCCAGTAGGCCGTACCCAGGTTGTTTTGGGTGGCAGCAAACCCGGCGGGCGCAGTTTCCAGAGTGCGGTATTGCAGGGCCGCTCTGTAGGCCGCCAGGGCCGCCAGCAGATAGTCAGTCAGCGGTTCGTACTGGGCCAAATTCCAGTAGGCGGTGCCCAGATTGTTCTGGATCATGCCGTAGTAGATTGGCTCCTGGGCCGGGTCAGAGTGGCGCTGGGCCTCGGAATAGGCAACAATCGCCTGCTTCAGGTTGAGTTCGGGCTGTTGATACTGGGCCAGATTCCAGTAGGTTGTGCCCAAATTGTTCTGGGTTGAGGCATAGCGCGACGAATCCTGCTCTGCCGGACGGTGAACCAGGGCTTCCTGGTAGGCGGCAATCGAACGCTGGAGACAGTCAACCGGGTCTTGGTGGTGGGCCAGATCGGCATAGACAGCCCCCAGGTTATTCTGCACCATGGCATAGGTCTGGGCCTGCTGCGGATCTGTTGCGCCCCTGAGCTGTGGCTCTAGTTGTTCGAGGGCAAGCTGATAGACCTGCACGGTCTGGAGCAGGCAGGTCCGGATCTCGTCCGGCTCGGTCTGGGTGTGGGCAATCATCCAGTAGAGGTTGCCCAGGTCGTTTAGCACTTCTGGCTGCTGGTCGGGCGGCAACCAGGGCCGGGACTGTTCGTAAGCCTGTACGGCCATGGCCAGATTTTCAGCGGAGGCATCGCCCTGTTCAATGCAGTCCCGGTAGAAGTTGCCCAGGGTGCGGTAGGCAACGGCCATCGCCAGCGGCGATTCCTGGCCGGACTGGAGCAGCGCCAGCTGCTGTTGCAGGAGTTCGATGTGAGCCCAGAGCGGTTCGGCTGGTGCCAGACCTGATGCCAGACCTGATGCCAGACCTGACGCTACATCGGTCTGGGATGGGAGAGCGCCTGCTGCATCACCTGCATCACCTGCATCACCTGCATCATTGCTACTTCCTTGTTGAACGAGGGCCAGTAGATTGGCCAGTTCTATTAGGCTGGTGTCGGTCAGTGAATCGGCCAGATCAGAAGGCAAATCGGCAATGGGCAGCGTGGTTGTCACGGTGGTGGAGGCTGTGAGCGCGCTGGTGCAGACTGCCGCAGAATTGGCCTCAGCTGAATCCAGTAATTCTGTCGGGCTGAACCTCCCAATCCACTGACTTAGGTCGGGCAGCGTCAGATCGGTGTCTAACGGCTCAAGGGCAAGATTGGGGTCGATCTGGTCTTCAGTTTGCTCCGGGCTGGGTTCACCATCTGTCTCATACCAGAGCGTCAGGCTGTCGGCCAGAGGAATCCAGGGATTTTCTACCCCAGCAGTGGCCCCAGCAGCGGCTGGAGGTGTCGCGGTCTGGTCGCGGCGGCTAAGACCAGCAGGAATGCGCTCGGGGGAAGTGGCGGGCAGGGGGGTAGGATCGCCAGAAAACTCAAACACGCCGGTACGACAGCGCCAAAATTCGGGGACGGCTTCCGGCAACATCCGAAACCAGGGTTGTGTCATCCAGAGCAGCAGCCCCGATTCAATCTGGGCCTGCTCAAACTCCTGGAGATAGGACAGGAACAGGCTTTGCAAACTTGCCGACTGCCGGGTTAGCCGTTCAATTCCGAGAATTTGAAAGGTTGGCACCTGGACGCGTTTGACGACGGAGGTCGGAAAATAGCTGAGCCAATCTCTCACCTGAGCGACTGGATTAGGGTCATGCAGCTCCAACTCCAGGGTGACTAGCCTGGGAATCACGCGCAGTTCGGCAGCCTGCCCTCCGGGTGTCCCTGATCCACCTCGCTGCCCGGCTCCAGGATGGGTTAAATTGGCCTGAAGCTGCACCGCCAGCCGATCGCGCAGCAGTAAATCGTCACAGACGGCAATGAACACCTGACGACGCAGGCCCAGGTCTAGCGCAGACTTTAATCGGTCGTAGGTCTGCTGATTCAAACCAAGATGGCGAAAAGGAAGATCGGTCACGGAATCACCGCTGGCAAAAGAATCAACTGGTAGAGGACAGAGCACCATGGCATACAGAGAGCGAGAGTTGGGATGGCGAAGTCGGGGCTCCACGTCAAACTGACGCAGACCCTAGCGCGCTGCAAATTCAATCAACAGTTCTTGAGGGCGTGAAGTGCCCAGGGTGGCAAGCACCGAATTTCCGCACTGTTGCCGGTTGTGCTGTAGATAGCTGGGGCTAGCAGCTGGGTTCAGCAGCTGGGTTCAGAGCAACTGGGTGTAGAGCGCCCGTCTGGCATCTTGCTCCACTCAGGTCTATTCTCTACTTCACGACTTCTGGCTCCAGGTCAGGATAAGACAGGCAACTAAAGACGAGCAATTAGGACAAGCAAACCGTTTCTAATCCCTGATGTAGCTAACAACACCTGCGACTTTAGCGGTTACAGAAGGCGCGATAATTTGCTAGCTCAACCTGCTAGAGGGGCAAGGCTCAAATAGTCTGGCTCAAATAGTTCGGCTCAAATAGTCCGGTAAACAGTTCGGCTCAAACAGTTCGGCTCAAACAAAAGCCAGCCCTTTACTGAGAAGGACTGGCTTTCATTGCAATATTCTGCTGTCTCCGGCCTAGCGTCTCTGGCCTTTCCTCTCTAAGCCCTCTGTGGACCTGGAGGTACCTTGGGCTTGAGTTGAACCTGAGCAAAGCTGTTCAGATTCACTGCACCAGAGGCGATCAGGTGCGCTGAATCAGCAGCTAGGGCACTAGCTAGGACACTGAGGCGGCGACAAAAATTAGCCCACCGACTAGAATAAGTCCAGCAACACCAAAAATGGCATACCGAATTTGCTGTTGCTTGGTTGGAGGCTCGGCCTGATAAACTTTCGGCTCGACCGCAAAATTGTTAAGACGACCGCCTTCTTCTGTGGTGTATGGCATAGGGCAACGTGTTTCCTTAAGATTTTACTGACTGTAACAAACATTGCTAACTTTGTCATGGGAAATGTGTCGTTTGACAAAGTTATATGCCAAACAGGTCATAGTTAGCATTCCACACGCTTGGCACCGTCAGGATGAAAGAAACTGTCAACCAAATGGCGACAGTCGAGCCTTTCGACGCTGGATTAGATTTAGTTTCTTAGGAGCTCTGCGATAATTGGTGCAAAGGTGACAATTAATCAAGGCGCTCATCCCATCTACCAGCCTTGATTTGTCCGTAAACTTGCTAACGTTCAACTCTAAGCCGCTCAACTCTAAAGCGCCCGCTGAGCTATTGGCGTCGTTCCCAGGGTGCAATAGGCTATCTCCAGGCTTCAAGCTGTTTGGGCCGAACTATTTGGGCCAAGCTATCTGAGCCGAACTATCTGAGCTTTGAGTCGGAGCCTCTGCGTCGCATGTTCGAGCAGACCTGAGCAGCACTTGAGGCTTTAATGGGTGCTTCTCCCCAGATATACAGCATGGCGCTTTCACAACATCGGGGTTGAGCAGAGCGCAGGTTCGCTAGATGGGGCTGCATCGCGCCTGATTGAGCGCCTGATTAAAGGAACCCCCGAACCCGAATAATTCGAGCCGGGGGGAATGTTGAATCAGGGTGCATCTACCTCTCTAATGTTCTGTCTGGAGGGGCTGGAATCCGGAAGATTTACCAAACAGGCCATTAAACAGGTGGCCAGACGATTAGAAGAGCGCGGTCAGCACAGTCTAGGGATGCGGTGCAATCGGCAGGAAGGGGCAACCGCCGTGAGTCGTTTGTAGGTGGACAGGGCAGTACATCCCCGCGTCAAGAACCTCCGCGTCAGGCACCCCGCGTCAGGCATCCCGCGTCAAGAAACGAAAGGCCCAAACTAGAATAGATGCAGAATCAAGGTTGAGGAGCGCACTAGGGCAGTGATTCAGGAGTTTCACCTCTCTGTAACCCCGGTAGGGAACAGTCAGTATTACATTCGAACCGAACGAGTGCCCTATGGTGCGCCGCTCGCTGAAAATCAGGTCACCTGGGCGGTCGATCACTGGCTGGAACAGGCTCGTCAGCTGATGGGCGACCCGCTTCAGGGGCTGCTGCAATCGCCT
>JBJTUI010000633.1:0-6529 GCA_046080625.1 Elainella sp.
CTGCCATTAATGTTCTATGGACGCTCGTCTGACTGAAGTCCAACAGCAGTTATTTGACTGGCTGGTTGACTATATCAAGCAAAATCAGCATTCGCCTTCGATTCGGCAAATGATGCGGGCGATGGGGTTGAAATCTCCTGCGCCAATCCAGAGTCGATTAGAGCACCTGCGCGCTAAGGGCTACATCGACTGGACGGAAGGACGGGCGAGAACAATCCGAATTCTGCGTCCCCAAGGTCTGCCAATTGTCGGGGCGATTGCCGCCGGTTCTGTGGTTGAGTCATTTTCGGATGCGGTCGAACAGCTCGACTTTTCCAGCTCACTGCTGCGACCCGGTGACTATGCTC
Organism: Elainella sp.; assembly: GCA_046080625.1. Lineage (GTDB taxonomy): Bacteria > Cyanobacteriota > Cyanobacteriia > Elainellales > Elainellaceae > Elainella. Next base: position 348 of record JBJTUI010000633.1, read on the forward strand.
TGCGCGTCCGAGGCGACAGCATGATCGACGCCCTGATTGCCGACGGCGACGTGGTGATTATGCGGCCTGTGCCCGATCCGAAAGCCCTCAAGAACGGCACGATTGTGGCGGCTCGGGTGAATGGCGAAGGCCAAACCCTGAAGTATTACAACCGTAAGGGCAACCAGGTCAAGCTGGAGCCCGCCAACCCCAACTATTCGGTCATAGAGGCCACTGCTGCCAATGTGGAAGTGCAGGGCGTATTGGTCGCAGTCTGGCGCGGCTATGGCTTCATTGCCTCCTAGGCCAGTTTGCAGCGGCTCAGGGAAAAGCGAGTGAAGTTTTTGGGTGTCGATCTGGGTTGGCAATCGCAGCCTAGCGGTTTGTGCTGTCTGGCCTGGCAAGCTAATCGTTTGGAACTGTTGGCTGTGACCTGTGGTGCTACCCATGCCGAGGTCCTGGATTGGGTCGATCGCTGGGCACCTTCTTCGTCCATAGCAGACTCTACAGCAGACTCTATAGCCCCCGCCCTCGTCACCCCTGCTCTCGTCGCGGTAGACGCCCCGACCCTGATCAGCAACGCCAGCGGCATGCGCACCGCCGATCGGCATGCGCACCGTCAGTTTGGCAAATATCACGCGGGCTGCTATCCGGCAAATCTCTCTTTGCCCTTCGCCCAGCAGACCCTGGGGTTTGGCCAGAGTTTAGCGGCCCGTGGGTTTAGCCATGCGCCGAGCATTCAACCCTGGCAGCTAGGACGCTACCAGATTGAGGTGTTTCCCCACCCGGCCACAGTCAATCTGTTTGGGCTGCCCCAGATCCTGAAATACAAAAAGGGCCGCTTGGCCGACCGGCGCGTCGAATTGGCCCGCTACCGCGACCTGATTTTGACGGTTTTGCCGCAGCGAGAGCCGGAGCTACAGATTGCCGGTGAAGCTGCTGCGATCCTCTTGGCCGACCTGCCCAGCCAGGGCCGACCGCTAAAGGCATTGGAAGACCAGCTCGATAGCCTGATCTGTGCCTATGTTGCTGCCCACTGGTGGTACTGGGGGCTAGAGCGCAACTTGGTGCTTGGTCCTGACGACCCGGAACGCTGTGCCCTTGAAGGCTATATTGTCGTGCCCCAGCGCTATCAAACATAGGGGGATTTCCCGCTATTTAGCTCTATTTGATCTGCCAATCCTTCAGTTTTTGCTGGGCTAAAACCAGCAGTCTCTGGGCTTCAGGATATACCGTGGTGCCGCTGTCGATGGTTTGCAGCTGCAGCATAATCTGCTGTAAGCGGCTGGCCAGACCGCTGCGATTCACGGCGCTGGCCTGTCTGGGGGTTGTGGCAATCAGGTCGTTGATTTGGGCCTGGGCCTGCTTGAAGTTAGCAACGGCCTTGGCCTCGGCGTCTTGTCTGACCTTGATTTGGCCCTGCTGACGCTGATATTCGGCCAGCAGCCGTTGAGCCTCGGCATAGCCAGCGGCGTCTTGAGGTGAAACCCGCTCTAGCCGCTGAATTGCCTGCTGCCGCAAATCAAGCACCTGCTGCCACTCGGTGACTGTGTGAGGCGGATGCTGGCTGGCCTGGGCCGCCTGCCAGGAAAACTGTTTGGCAGCGCTAATCAAATTCAGGCTCTCCTGGTTGCTGCTGATCAGACCGCCGATTGCCTCAAAGTCGCGTTGGGCTGTAGCAATCCGGTCGCGAGCCATTGCTCCCGCCAGGGTTTGCTCGGGCACCTGCCGGATTTGGTCGAGTCCGGCTTGCCAAGCCTTGAGGCCAATCTGCTGCTCTAAGGGCGTTTTGGCCTGCTGATATTGCTGCATGCTGGTTTTGAGCACCTGTTCGGCCTGGTTGAAGGCAGACTGGGCGTTCTTTTCCTGGAACAGCTTGCCCTGAAGCCGCCCCACTTCGGCTCTCGCCTGGTTTAAACCCAAGCGGCTGAAACGCCAGCTATACCACCACCAGCCTTCTGTATCCGGCAGTTCACTCCAGGCCCAGCTGGGCAGCTGGTCGAGGTTGGCCTGGGCCTGGTTGAGCCTTTGTTCACCCAACTCTAGATCGGTAGGGGCCGTAGCACGGTCGATCAGCTGTTTGGCAACCTCCAGGTTAGCCGATGCCTGCCGAAAGTTGTGATCCAAACTGACATAGCTGGGCATCAGCAGAATCGGTGCAGTTTGGGCAATGGGTCGCCGAATTGGGGAGTAGGGCAGGTTGATCAGGGCCAGTGCGCCGACTGGAAGGCCAAGCAGCAGGCCAATCCAGACTAGCCGTTTTAGGCCGCGCTGTAGAGTTTGCTGAACCCCGAGCTGAATCCCGCTCAGAGGCGCAGCCTTCACCTGAGTAGAAATCACCTGGGCCTCCAGCGCCATTTCACGCTCTAGGTCGCTGAGGGTTTTGGGCTGGGGCGGCGTAATCTGGACAATCGGCACAATCGGCTGACTACGGGGCGGCTGGGCAGCACGACGAAAAAATCTCATGACTCGTCAGGAACGCAACAGGGCTATATTTCCCTTCCTGTCGTTAGGGGCATCATCCGGAATCGGCTTCAACCCGCCTTCAGGCGTGACTTGCCGAGCAGTCAGCCCAGATCAAGTCAGCAACGGTTTAGCCTATTGCCTAATTCCGCCCTACCAGCCGTTTGAGCCAGTTTGAGATTGCACCCGGTTTAGCGCTAGATTGCCGGTATTTCTGTACCGCCTTGCTGCCGGGTCTGGAGAGCGCTCGTTGTTGTGCGGCCCGCTTGCGAGCAGTGGTTTGGGCCACCCGCTGGGTAGCCGCTTGGTGAAAAAAGCCCATAAAACAATCCGCCCCTAACAATCCGGTTGATAGAATACAGCAGCATCCCGTATTGGCTATAGTGTAGCGGCTTCTGAGCGCCAAATAGCCCAGCGCCAAACAGGTCAACGATTCGGGGCTGTGACGATTGCAGTTTCATGACAATTGCTTTACGCCATTCGGGTTTGGCGAGAAACTGAAGCGAGGCTGAAATCTGGGTTTCAGAGGCACCAGAGCCAGGAGCAGGCCGCTGATTTTTCAGAATTACCAGACCGGTGATCCGACCAATTCTGCAAGAAACGCTATTCTTCAGATGTTCCTGGGCCTGGTTTGAACCGCTCTCTTCTTGGCTTGATACCTTTCTAGCTTGATGCAGACGAGTCACTACCCCTTTCCTCGCCATCAAGGAGTTTTGCTGTAGCTATGTCTACCGTTGTGCTGGTGCTGTTTCAAGTCACGCTGGTGATTGGGCTGTCGCGTTTGGTTGGGCTGGGATTTCGCTGGCTGAGGCAGCCGCTGGTGATCGGTGAAATTGTCGCTGGGATCATGCTCGGCCCCTCGCTATTGGGTTTGCTGGCGCCCGGTCTAGCCGCAACGCTCTTCCCGCCAGATACGATTCCTTACCTGAATGTGCTGTCCCAGGTGGGGCTGATCTTTTTCATGTTTCTGATTGGGCTGGAGCTGAATCCCAAATATCTCCAGGGCCAGTTTGATAAGGCGATTTTGATCTCCCACGTCAGCATTCTGGTGCCCTTCTCCCTGGGCACGCTGCTGGCGCTGTTGCTCTACCCGCTGGTGTCTAACGCTTCTGTGTCGTTTACGGCTTTTGCCCTGTTTCTAGGGGCGGCCATGTCGATTACGGCCTTTCCGGTGTTGGCCCGGATCATCACCGAAAACAACTTGCAGGGGTCGCGTTTGGGCACGCTGGCCCTGACCTGCGCCGCGGTCGATGATGCGACAGCTTGGTGCGTTTTGGCCCTGGCGATTGCTGTCACCCGCACCAACAGCGTCACAGCCGCTCTGCCCACAATTATCGAAGCCCTGCTCTACATCGGTTTCATGCTCACCCTGGGCCGCCAGTTCCTGAAGCTGTTGGCCCGCCACTACCGCCGCACCGGTCGGCTGACCCAATCAGTGCTGGCCTGCATCTATATGGGCGTAGTTGCCTCGGCCCTGATCACGGAGCTGATTGGGATTCACCTGATTTTTGGGGCGTTTTTGCTGGGGGTGGCCATGCCTAAAAACGCCGACCTGACCCGCGAACTGGCCGAAAAAACTGAAGACTTTGTCCTCACCTTTCTGCTGCCGGTGTTCTTTGCCTATAGCGGTCTGCGCACCCAGATTGGCCTGTTGAATCAGCCGGTGCTCTGGCTGCTCTGCGGGGCGGTGTTGGCTGTAGCGATTGGCGGTAAATATATTGGTACCTATCTGGCGGCGCGGGTGGCGGGGCTGCCCAAACGCGAGTCTGCGGCCCTGGGCTGGCTGATGAATACGCGCGGCCTGACCGAGCTGATTGTGCTCAACATCGGCCTCAGCCTGGGCGTGATTTCGCCCCTGCTGTTTACCATGCTGGTGATTATGGCCCTAGTCACGACCTTCATGACCTCGCCGCTGCTAGAGCTGACCTACGCCAAGGATCTGATCCGCCAGGATCTGGTTGAAACTGCCGATCCGCCTGGTTTGCCTGTTGATCGAGCGCTGCCCACCTACCGGATTCTGGTGCCCGTAGCTAATCCCAACAGCCAGAAGGGACTGGTGCAGCTGGCCACCGCCATTGCTGGTACGACCGCCCAGCCCGCCGTCGTCAATCCGCTCAGCCTAATCCAGCTCCAGGAAGACTACGCCTTTGAAAGTACACCTCTGGAAGCAGACCGTCAGATCGCTCGCCAGCAGTCTGCCCTACAGAGTCTGGTCGAAACCCTGCCCGCTCCGGTGCAGCCGTTTGTGCAGCCGATTGTCCGGGTTGGTAGCGATGTGGCCCGCGAAACCGTCCAGATCGCCGAGGTGGAGCAGGCCGATCTGATCCTGATGGGCTGGCACCGGCCCGCCTTCAGCAGCAACCGCTTGGGCGGACGAGTAGGCCAGATTTTGGGCAGCGCCAGAACCGACGTGGCCGTGTTTATCGACCGGCAGAACAAGTCCCTGGAGCGGATTCTGCTGCCCTACACCGCCGACCTGCACACCGATCTGGGCCTGGAGCTGGCCCTGCGGATTTTGTTCAACCAGACCAATGCTGCCCTGACCGTGCTGCGCGTTGCCGCCCCCGACGCCCTAACCGCCGAGCTGAGCTATGAGTTTCGCGGCATTATGCAGCAGCTGCCCCCGGCCCTGAGCAGCCGCATCCAGCTCGTACCCGTCACGGCCCTGGAGCCAATTCCAGCGGTTGTGCAAGCCTCGGAAGCCGCCGATTTGACGATTGTGGGCGCTAGCCGCGAGTGGGGAATCGAACGCCAAACCCTGGGCCACTATACCGATACGCTGGCCGTAGAATGCCGCTCCTCGTTGCTGATCGTGCGGCGCTATAGCCAGGTGACGTCCCATCTGGCCTCAATGCTCTCGGCTTCGCCTGCGGGGCAGGCTACCTGAAGCTTATTCCTGCTCGATTTCTGCCCGTCTTTTCCTGAAGCGCCCAAAAAGCACCCCGAAAGCATCATGAACGAGCCGCCGCATTCTCCACTGCACCGCCGACCGCCCAAAAAACATGCGCTACGAACCCACTTGCTCTTTTACGCTATTGCCGTGTCCACCGTGCTGGGCCTGTTTCAACTCACCACGGCCTACGGGGAGGCAAACCTGAAAGCTCCCCCTAACCTGAATGGCCGCTACCTGACCGATGCCACCGCGCCGGGCTGCCCGTCCGACAGTCGTCTGGTTCTGACAATTCAGCAGTCGGGCCGCTACCTAAACGCCGCCCTAGAGCTGGCTTCCGCCAATCAGACTCAAACTCCGCCCCCCCAAGCCTTCGGTCTTAGGGGCAACTGGCGTCAGCAGATCAGTTTGGCCGGTTCTGCCCCAGCCCTAGCCGCCTGCCAGCAGCCTACCGACCTGACCCTGGAGGCTAATGTGCAAGCCAATTCGCCTGATTCACCCCGCCTGACTGGCCAAATGCAGCTGAATAACCAGCCCTGGCCCTTCACAGCCCAGCAGCAGGCGGTCGCCGCTCCCCAAATCAGCCATTGAAGCTGCCTGAAAGCTGAAGGAGGCCGAGCAGATTGCAATCGGCCTCCTCCTGGGTACTGGAGTGATGATTACCTAAACCTAAACCGGGATGCGCATCGCTCTAGCAAGCTCAGCGGCGACCTCGGGCCGCGAGAACTCAGGCGGCGGTAGCTCTCCCCGACGCAGCATCTCCCGCACCTTCGTCCCCGACAGATGCACCCGCTCCTCCGGGCTGCTCGGGCTCGTCTTGCTCGTCGCCATCTGCTCGGTGCGCTTGCAG
>JBJTUI010000634.1:0-5210 GCA_046080625.1 Elainella sp.
ATGGCCTTGAGGGTGGCATATTCGGGCAGGTGGTTGACCACGTCGGTGTAGAGGATCTGGTAGACGATTACGGTGCCGACGATGAAGCCGACGACGACGCCAATCCCGAAAATGAAGCCAATTGTGCCCTGGCTCTCCCAGTAGTGTTTTTCTACAGCAGCAAATTCCGCCACCGTCAGCACTCGCACATCGTCGGGCAGGAGCGCTACCAGCTCGGCTTGGACCTGCTGGCGGTCGGCACCGGGCTGGAGCTGAATCAGGCCAATATCGACCTGATCGGGGCGGCGGTCCTGGTAGATCTTTAGAAAGGTCGAGTCGCTGGTGATGACGTTGCCGTCGGCGACAAAAGATGAACCCATGGTGAACAGGCCCGCTACTGTGACGGTCTGGCGATTCAGCGATACGGTCAGGCCAGATTGGGACTTGCTTTGGGGCGGGCCAGCGGTGAATTGTTGGGCGATCGGGCCATATTCGGGGCGGCCTGCCCGGTCGAACAGCACGCAATTCAGCTGCTTGAGCGCGTTGGCCTGGGCCAGTTCAGATACCAGTTCGGGCAGGGCGAAGCTGGGCGCGTTGGGCTCAACTCCCCAGACCAGAATCGATCGCTTCAGGCGAGTTTCGGGGTTTTGCCAGTCGCCCATGCCGATGTAGATCGAACTGACCGACTGCACTCCCGTCTGGGCCTCAGCCTGGGAGAGCCGGGTGCGCGAAAAGCTCTGTACCGAGGTGAGGCTTTTGAATTGGGGGTTGATCAACACCAAATCGGCCTGGAGCAGGCGGTGGGGTAGGGTGGCGCTGTCGTAGAGCGAATCCTGGAAGCCGAGCTGCACGAACATCAGCATATCGGCAAAGCCAATTCCAGCGACTGCCACCAGCAGGCGAGTTCTCTCTTTGATCAACTGCCGCCAAGCCACAGGCGTTTTGCGAGACAAGGATCTGGAAATCGCTTGAGAAACGTCCAGAAATAAATTAAATGACATGATGAGATATAGGAATGGAACTAAATCTGAACAAGACGCTGATCGCTTGGGTATGGCCGATTGCAAACCAGAGCCTACCAGAGACAGTCGTTCAGTAAGGTCATTAGGCCGAGGTGATCGAGTTTGGCCAGAGCAATTGCAAACCGCAGCCGCGCCAGATCAGGCTGATTGGCCCAGAGCAACTGCCAGCAGGCCAGCCCAAAACTCCAACAGGGAAAACTGCTGCGTCGCAGCCAGCGCCACCAAATAATGCCCTAGCGAACTAGATCGGTAAAGCTAGGCAGAAGGGTAATCAGCATAGAAGTCGTAAATTTAGGTGAATAAAACTGAAGTGCATGAGGCTACAGCTCAGATATGGCGTTCTGTTCAATCTGGCTTGTGAGGGACAGATGGCGCATCAGCAGAAATAGGGGTAGTCCCAGCGAAGGGCCGACCAGAACCGTACAGACCAGACAGATCCAGCGCTGTTTTAGTCCCAGACGGATTTCTTCTACCTGCACAAAGGTCAAGACCACCGCCGCCGACACCAAAACATCCAGCCCAAAGCAGCTTGAAATCGGCGTTGCGAACAGCTGGTCAAACAGCAGAGGCAAGTTGAAGCCCTCGTCGAGCAGGAAGCGCACAAACTGCGAATAGGGCAAAATCGTTCCCGCCACGCAAAGCAAAAGATAGAGAGTGGTTAACATCATTCCTCCAGGAGTGGTTGAGCTGTTGGTCAGAGTTGGTCAGAGTTGGTCATCTGGTCAAAGCCGATCATCCAGATCGATCAGCAGAGTCGGTTCAATCTAAATCGATTGTTCGTTATGCTAAACGCGCCACAGACGGGGGTGATGACCTGGGCCTGGGTTTCTAGTTTTGTTTCCGACTGGCTTGTTTCTGGCTGGTTTGTTTCTGGCTGGGTGTCAGGCTGGATTTCAGGCTGGGCAGGCGGCGACACCTGAATGTTGGCCTGCACTTGGAGGTTGGTCAGGCCCGCCACTTTTTGGCTATCGCTGGGCGAGAGACGAATTTTCACCTCCACAACGCGCTGATCCAGGTTTTCGCCCGGTTCGTTGCTGAAGACATTCTGGCGCAGCACCTGGAGGCCAATTTCGGCCACGGTGCCTTGAAGTTCGCCCCCGAAGTCGCCCGTGATCCGGGCAGGTTGGCCCAGCTTAACGGCAGCAATATCCGACTGGTAGACCTCGGCCACGGCCACCATCTGCTCGGTTTGGGCCAGATCGACCAGACCGCGATCACCCAGCTTTTCTCCCGCACGGGTATGCACCTTGAGCACCTGGGCCGCGATTGGGGCGCGAATTTCCGCCTGATCCAGGTCAGTCTGGGCCTGGGCTAGCGCGACTCTGGCCTCGTCAACTTCCCGCTGGGCCGCCTGCAGATCCACGGGCCGCACTTCGGCAATCTGGTTCAGGGTGGCCTGGGCCTGCTCGATCTGGGCCAGCGTCGAGCGCCGGGTTTGGTCCTGCTGGGCCTGGGCCTGCCGCAGTTGAGCCTGGGTCGTTTGCAGGGCGAGCTGTTTGTCGTCCAGGGTAGCGGCGGCGATTGCTCCCTGCTGAAACAGCGTTTGAAAGCGCTGTAGGTCTGCGGTGGCCTTGCTGACTTCCGCCTGCCAGCGGGCAATTTCGGCGAGTTGAGTAGCCTCTTGGCCCTGAAGTTCGGCCTGGAGACGGGCAATGGCGGCCTGCTGGGCGGCAATTTCGCCGGTTTTGGCTCCGGCCCTGACCTGGTTTAGTCGGGCTTCGGCGCTAGCGACTCGGGCTTTGGCCTGCTGCCAGGCTGCCTGGAGGCGGGTTTGGGAATCCATCACCGCGATCACCTGACCGGCCTGCACCCGGTCGCCTGCCTTAACCCGCAGTTCCCTGACCCGATCGCCATCCAGCGCCAGCGGAGCCGATAGATTGATCACCTGACTGGCAGGCTCTAGCCGACCCAGCGCACCAATTTGCTGAGGCTGGGAAGCTAACTGGGGCTGGGGTTGGGAGGGCCGAAAAAACTGTGAAACAACCGAATAGCTGAGGCCGCCGGTCAAGGCTGTGGCAGCCAGCAGCAAACCGGCCCATTTGGGGGCCAGACCTTTCGAAAGGTGCAGACTCATAAAAAACCTGGGTTAACAACGATGGGCTTGGAAAACCAGAGGCATGAATCGGCAGGGGCGAAAGGTGGTTGACCGGTTGACTGGTCGGTTGACTAATCAGTTGATTGGCCTGAACCGCGACCTCGGCCCCTAGCCTGGGGAGTGATCGAATAGCTGCTGTAACCAGTGGCGCACCTCAGCCTCGGAATTGAGGTGGTAGGTTTTGCCTGTGTTGGGGTTATAGAGGTGCCAGCAGGTTTGCCCGGTCTGGACATCGGTACTCTGCCAAACTCGCCCTTCCAGATCACGCAGCAGCGCGGCATCAAGGACATCCCACAGTTTGCGCAACCAGGATTTTGCTGGCTGGGGCGACTGGAGAAAAAGCGGGGGAACCGGCTGATCAGGGATGAGCTCGAGTTCTTTGTAACGCTGATAACGATACCGATGGTTCATTGCAGGCTATCCGGAGAAATCATCAATCGGGAAATCAAGGAGAGGCAGGAGAAAACTTAAAAAATTTAAAACCTTCTCCTGTGAATCTACCGAGATTTAGACAGAATGCCCGGATGACTTCAGCAGTTCTCGCAATCTTCAAAAACAACTCCTAATTTGTTTAGCGTTTGTTTAGTAATTAGAGGAACAGAATGGTCCGTGGAATAGCGGGGCTTGCCCCCTGCACTTTGCCGAATCGGACTGGACTAGGCATGGTTCCCTGGTTTGGGATCAGCTTCAGCCTTTAGATAGGCCCGCAGCATCTTCACCAGCAGCTTGCTCTGTCGCTCAATTGAAATCGGCGGATCGTAGATCTGGCCAATAATCAACCCATCGACAAAGCTGGAAACAAACGTCAACAGCTCGGGGTCGTCCATTCCCAACAGTTCAATCAGCACCCCCATAATTTTTGCCTCCACCTGCTGCAAGTTGGCGCTGTAGGTTTTACCCGCTCGGTTTTGATGCTGGCTGAAATCGATCCAGACCATCATTTGCTTAAACAGATAGTCCTTGTTTTTCTCCACATAGGAGAGGCCAGCTTCAATCCGGGCAATCGGATCGTTAGCAATTTTGATTTCCTCGATAATTCGCGACAGGTCGCGCTCCGAGAGTTCAATCACCAACTGTTCAAACAGCGCCTCTTTGCTGGGGAAGTAGTGGTAGAGCGTTCCGGTCGAAACCCCTAACCCCTGGGCAATTTGCCGCATGGTAATGGCATACCCCTGTTCGGCAAACAGATCGAACGCCTTGTCAAGCAGGGCTTTGCGGTACTGGTCATGGTCAACAATCTTGGGCATAGCTTTGAGTCATCACCCGCAGGGCAGCGGATCGTTTCACCTCCTTGAGCACCTTCCCCTGCTCGCAAGCCGCAGAACTTCAACTTCTAGAGCCGATTCCAGAGCCGTCGCGGTTGGTAGAGGTACTCACGAGGTACTTACCATGATGCCGCGCTCTCAGAATTGGGAGTCAAATTTGGGAATGGAATCTATTTATATCGAACAATTGTTATATTATTCGAGGCTTGTGAAAAATGCAAGTAGATTGTTCTGCGGAGGCGCTAACTCAGCTTGTCCAGCAATAATCTGATTATCTGAATAACTGTTCATATGTTATAGTAGTGCTATCGAGTGAGAAACCAGACATGACTACTGTTACCCAAATGAAATGCGCCTGCGAGCAGTGTCTCTGCGTTGTCGATACCAGCAACGCCCTGCAAAAAGACGGCAAATACTATTGCAGTCAGGCCTGTGCCGATGGCCATTCAGACGGCCAGAAAGGCTGTGCCCACAGCGGCTGCGGCTGCGCCTAGACAACAGGGCTGATTAGCCTAGACATTTCAAGAATGGGCTATTTGCGTCAGGTGAAAGCAGGTTTAAGCGAGTTCACCCAGCGGCTGCAGCCTGCTTTAGCACCTGACATTTAGCGCCAAGCGCAATTGGCCAATCACCCGCGCCGGGGCTTCCAGGTGGGGCAATACTCCAGCGTCGGCAATTGGCTGAACCGACTGAATAATCTGGGGATTCAGGGCCGCCAAACGTTGACCGAGCTTCAAAGGACTGAACCGGGCCTGCTCACCCCAGAGCAGCGTCGTGGGCGTTTGCAGTTGCCCCATATAGAGCGACAGATCAAAGCAGAGGTCGCCCCGCAGGGAAGCCAGGGCGCTG
>JBJTUI010000635.1:0-3646 GCA_046080625.1 Elainella sp.
CACACCGGGCGGCGCATACCAGAGGCGGCCCTGCTGACCGCGCCCCTGGGTCTGCCTGCGGGTAAACACCACGGCTCCATGGGGCAACTGCTGGATCTGTTCCAGCGCCCAGGTGTTGGTGCTGGGGCAGGTGTCTAGCTCATAGAGCCAGGGCAGGTCGGGGTGGGGGATCAGCATTGCAGTCACGGGATTGCAGTCATCGAGGTTAAAGTCATCGGGGTTGCAGTCATTGGGATTACAGTCATTGGGATTACAGGCACAGGCGGGGACGCGAATTCGCCCGCTCTACAACAGCAGGTTAAAAAGCAGGGCCGTTTCATTGTAAAAGGGGAAGCATCCAGTTCAGCCAACTGGCGGGCTGACGCTTGGCGGCCAGCATGCAGGTAAAGCCCAACTGCCGAGCAAGGGTAAGCCAAACGTTACCGGGTCTCACGGGCCGCGAGTCAGCGCAGTTGCAGCGACCCAACTGCCGTGAGCCCCGAACGGAACCCTGGTCGGCAAGTGAATCTGGGCAATCGGCTCCTGATCAAACCGGGTCCCATCCAGAATCACCAGATCGCTGGCCTGCCGCTTTGCGTCAAATACCCAGGTGAGCACGTAGCAATCCTGCTCCAGCCCACCGCCCGCTTTGGGCACAACCGTAGGCTCTCCGGCATAGCAGCCTTCTGGAAACTGATGCACCGTGCTGCGCTGGTTCACCAGGTCGTACTGGATTAAGGCGGGAAAATAGTTGGGCAGTCCTGTTTGGGCGGTTAAAGCCAGATCGGCCTCAACCAGGTAGGCAAACTGATAGGGCTGGCCGAGGCGGCTGGAATTTAGAGTCGGCAGCTCAACCACCCGATCGTCTAGGGGCTGCTGGGCGACGGTATGGGTTGCGAGATCGATTACAACGCGGTGCAGGTGGGGCCGATAGAGTAGGCTGGCCTGCAAGGTATTCTCCAACTCCATTTCGGGATAGGCGATGCAGTCGATCAGAATTTGCCGGTCGGTTTCGTAGGCATTTACAAAATGCCAGATCCAGAACGGATCGGTTTCCAGCCAGAGGGGCTGACGATCTGGACCGGGGCCTCTGCCGGGGCGGGACAGCAAACCAATTCGACTGGGCTGGTCGCGCCGCCAAACAAAGGGAGTGGCCCGCTGGGTCGCCTGCTGCCAGTCAAATACCAGAGGACAGTCAAACAGAATGGCGTAGTGCTCTGTCAGCGCTAGGTCGTGCAGCAGCGTCGGTTGGGGCAATTCGACGGGCAGGCTGTGGATAATCTTGCCAGCAGCGTCAGCAACAAAGTAGGTGAGATAGGGTTGGGTAAACAGGGAATAGCGGTGGAAGTGTAGTTCGCCGGTTTTGGGGTCCTGCCGGGGATGGGCCGACATGGAGGACTGGATACCGCCCTGGAAGTTCCATTCCCCAACGGTGTCCAGCTCAGGCGTCACCTGGTAGGGCAGCCCGGTTTCGTAGAGGGCCAGCAGCCTGTTGGCATGGGCAACGATGCTGGTGTTGGCGTAGTTGCGAAACCGCAGTTCTCGCAGGGCGTGGCCTGCAGCCATTTCGTAGGTCAGACCCTGGGTTCTAATCCAGCGGTTGCGGTAACGGACGGTAGGTTTACCAGAAGATGGATCAAAATAGACTGCATGTAACATACCATCCCCATCCAGAGGAAACTGGTAGACCAGCGGTTCAAACATCGGATTGGGACCATTGCGTAGATAGATTCCATCCAGATCAGCGGGTATGGTACCGGTAACTTCAAGGTGGTCGAGATCGACTTCGTGAAATATAGGCGCATTGTTGCCCTGAAGGAAGGGGTTGTCGCTGCTCCAGGATTGATAGTTCCGCAGGAGAGCGTAGGGGCTCCGGTTCGGCCAGCCCAGCCCAGCCTGGGCGCTAAATACAGCCGCCGAGGATGCGAGGGACATGGTTAAAAAATCGCGACGTTTGATCATCTTGAGAATTTGATCATCCTGAGAATTGCGCCTGTGGCCTTGGGTAGAGCAGCAGAGCAAATGCAGCTTCAGTAGAGCAGATTAAATGATTCACGAGGGGTCGCTGGCTGGGTCATTGGCTGGGGCATTAGCTGGGTTGTTGGCTGAGTCGTTGGGGCAGGACTGAGCAGGGACTGGACCCGATCTACGTTGATGCGAATATCGGTTGGGAAATGGCGCAATACGTCCAGCATCGTCCAGTCGCCCGGCTCTGCTGCGGCCAATACCAGGGCACTGCGAATTGCATGAAACCCGTTCAGGCCAGACGGTGTATTGATCACCTCACCCATCGACCTGAGCAAATCTGCGACAATTGGCGTTTGGGTCATGCGATACACCGCAACCTCATCCATTTGATAGGACTGTTGCAGCATTCGGCGCAGTTGGCTCAACGTCGCCTCATCCAGATTGCGGGCATAGGAAGCAAAGGCTGGCGTCACCTGTCCCTCCTGCACATAGGTTGCCAGATCTTCTAGGGGCAGGGAGAACAGCATGGGACCATATTTGAGATAAATGCGCTCTGCGCCAACGGCGGGCCGGGAGGTGAATATCACCATTCCCAACCCCAGACCCAAGCTCAAACACAGGCTGACCCAACGAAACGGCATAGGAGCAGGAAAGGTAGAAAAAACCTGACTGGGCAGCGCTACGCCTCTAGCCTATAACAGCAGAGGCAGCGGAGTCTCTGCCACCGGAGGGACTCCATTCATGCCAATATATCCGGAGCGCATATCCTGTAAACACCCTCATCAACCAGCCTATTGTTCACTAATACCAATTTTCTAGGAGCTTGCATAGGAAGAGGGGTGTGGGGTCGGAGTCCCCACAAGGGGGCTACGCCCCCTTGCCCCCCTTTTATTTTATTTGTCTATCGCCCGAAATTCCCGCCCATCATTGCAACAAAGCTCCTTCAGAACATCCGCACAACGCTGCCAGGGCGATCGCTGGATTGCCAGAACCTCAGGCCAAACTAGGGCCAGCTCACGATAGCTCGATGGAGGGGGTGAACGCCAGGAAGATACAATCTGAGAAAACATAAGCTGACGACTGCCATGGATACTGTGAAATACCTGCTGGCGGAACACCAAATGCCAACGGCCTGGTACAACCTGCAGGCCGACCTGCCAACGCCGCTTCCCCCCGTGCTGCATCCCGGCACCCAGCAGCCGATCGCGCCCGAGGATTTGGCTCCCCTGTTTCCGCCCAGCCTGATTGCCCAGGAAGTCAGCCAGGAGCGCTGGATCGAGATTCCAGACGAGGTGCGGGCCATCTACCGCCAGTGGCGACCTACGCCGCTCTACCGGGCTCGCCGATTAGAAGCCGCCCTCGACACCCCGGCCCGGATCTACTACAAGTACGAAGGGGTCAGTCCGGCTGGCAGCCACAAACCCAACACCGCCGTAGCCCAGGCCTATTACAACAAGCAGGCGGGCGTCAAGCGGCTGACTACCGAAACCGGAGCCGGGCAGTGGGGCTCTTCGCTGGCCTTTGCCGGGGCTTTGTTTGGCCTGGAGGTGCTGGTCTACATGGTGAAGGACAGCTATAGCCAGAAGCCTTACCGCCGCGCCCTGATGGAGACCTACGGGGCCAGGGTGGTGGCCAGCCCCAGCGCCGAAACCGCAGCCGGGCGAGCCATTTTGGCGGCCCATCCCGACAGCACCGGCAG
>JBJTUI010000636.1:0-2877 GCA_046080625.1 Elainella sp.
TGAGCTTTTGTCCGATCAGGAAGAAAAGTGCGCCGATCCCGAAAAAAGGCGCGGGTTTTTCATAGCCGATTTGAGGTTCTCCGCTGCAGCCGCCTCAGATATGTTTTCTAGCCCAGTCCGGAACTGGGCTGGCCGTTCAGCACCACAGCCACATACATCTGGCCTTGCTCTGGTTTGGCTCGTTACAGTTCGGCTCGTTACAGGCTGGCTCGTTACAGGCTGGCTCGCGCCACAGTTTGGCCTGCTCCAGGCTGGCTTACTGGCTTGATGAATACCGCTAATCGCCGCCCGGAGCGAGACTCTCACAGCGGTCTAGCAATCGTTCCAAACGACGGTAGTTGCTGGCGCAAGGAGTTTCTATTGCAAGGAGACTCTGGCGCAAGCTGTCTTGGCTGACTTAGCGGTATGATGGGGCCTGATTAGCTGAACTGCGGCAAACCGGGCAAAGACTCCCGGCATGAATTTGGAGCAGCGCGTATGAATTCAACCTGGCAAACCCTCACCCTGACTCATCTTTCGGCCCAGCAGTGGATGCAGGCTAGCTATTTGCGCTACCTGATTGGCTCACTCAGAGGCTGGCGACAGGGCAGCTGGTTAATGCAGTGGGCAGATCCGCTGGGCGGGCTGCTGGCGATGGTGGTATTTGCAGTCGCTCCGTTTGCCTCAACCACGCTGATTGGCGTTCTGCTGATGGCCTGCGCCGCCTACTGGCTGCTGCTCACGCTGACCGATGACGCTGAACCCGGAACGGGCCTCACCCCGATTCATCTGATTGTAGTGCTCTACTGGGGGATTGCGGTGGTGGCCACGGCCCAGTCGCCTGCACGAGCCGCCGCGCTCGAAGGGTTGTCCAAACTCAGTCTCTATATGCTGCTGTTTGCCCTGCTGGCGCGGGTGATGCGCTCGCCGCGAATTCGTTCGGCTCTGATCTCGGTCTATCTGCTGGTGGCGCTGCTGGTCAGCGTCGTGGGGCTGCGGCAATGGTTTTTTGGGGCAGATGCTCTGGCCACCTGGGTCGATCCAGAATCCTCGCTGGCGGGCACTACCCGGGTCTACAGCTTTCTGGGCAATCCCAACCTGCTGGCGGGCTATCTGCTGCCTGCGGTGGTCTTCAGCGCAGCGGCCTTTTTCGCCTGGAACCGCTGGCTGCCTAAACTGCTAGCCGCGAGCATGTGGCTGATCAACGCCCTCTGTCTGGTGCTCACCTTCAGTCGGGGCGGCTGGATTGGGTTTATTCTGGCCAATTTCTGCCTGCTGATTCTGCTGGTGCAGTGGTTTAGCCGCTATCTGCCGCGCTTCTGGCGGCGCTGGGCGCTGCCAATTGTGCTGGGAGGCTCGGTGGCGCTGGTGGCGCTGGCCGTGGTGGCCGTCGAGCCCCTGCGCGACCGGGTGCTGAGTATGTTCATGGGGCGAGAAGACAGCAGCAACAACTTCCGGATCAACGTCTGGATGGCCGTGATTGAGATGATCAAAGACCGGCCTATTCTGGGAATTGGCCCCGGCAACGATGCTTTCAACCGGATCTATCCCCAGTATCAGCAAACCGGGTTTACGGCTCTCAGCGCCTACTCAATCTTTCTAGAGGTGGCAGTTGAAACCGGCTTGATTGGCCTGAGCTGCTTCTTGTGGCTGCTGCTGGTGACATTTAATCAGGGCTGGATGCAATTGCAGCGCCTGCGACAGGTGGGCAACCGCAACGGCTTCTGGCTGATGGCCGCCGGAGCTACCATGGTCGGGATGCTGGGGCATGGGGCTGTGGATACGGTCTGGTATCGTCCCCAGGTCAGCACCCTCTGGTGGCTGATGCTTGCTCTGGTCGCCAGTTTCTACCGGCCGACGGATCTTTCTCTGACCAAGTCGGGCTCGGCTGAATCTGACCTGACCGAATCTCCCAACGGCAAGCTGGACTCGGTACAGCCAGGCATAATTCAGGACTGAGTAATTAACTCGCCTTCATCAAACCTAGCGACTTAGAACCACTCAGCATTAGAAGCACTGAGCAATCGTAACTATAGGACTGCACCCATGAATTTGATCCGCCCCCTGGCCGTGGGTACCGGGCTAGCGCTACTGCTGACAACCGCAACTTCACCAATCACTCCACCGGCAGTCGCCCAAGCCGCTAATCGCCACGAGGCTGCAGTGCGAGAGCTGATTCGAGCCAGCATCACCCCCGAATATCTGGAAGAAGTCTATGCAGTCGCCGCTCAACAGGCCGCAGTGCAGTTTCAGGCCAGCATCCAGCCTACCCTAGGGCGCGAGTTGACCGTCAGCGAAAACCAGCGGCTCTATCGATTCTGGGACAGGAAAGTCCGGGAAATCATGTCCTACACGGCGCTGGAGAAAGTGCTGACGCCGGTTTATATGCGGCTGTTCACGCTAGAGGAAGTGGAAGAAATCAACCAGTTCTACCGCACCCCCACCGGGGCCAAGCTGATCGAACTGTTACCCACCCTGACCCGCGAAGCCACTAGGGCCGGAGAACAGCTGGCCAGCGGCTTTGTTTCTGATCCGGCCTGGATGGGCCAAACCCTGGATGAACTGCGCTTCGAGTTCCCAGACTGGTTTCCCTAGGGCTGCCTGTAGACAGAATTTAATCGTGTATGTAGCAATCCTGGCTGGTAATTGCTCAACCTAGACAGAATAGGGGGTTCAGACCTCTTGCCGACCATTTTCAGAAATTTTCTGCAAGCATAATTACGAATTTGGCGCTTTTGACATATTTCTCTGGACACAAAATAGACTTGTTGCTTTTTAAGGTAAGGTAATTTTGTCCCTGACCTAAAAATCCAGTGCTCAATATTCGACGTGCGCTTGAAAATGACCGCCTATTACGGGCATTGACTGGACTGAATCGCAAAGCGTTTGACGAGTTGT
>JBJTUI010000637.1:0-3189 GCA_046080625.1 Elainella sp.
TGGTGCTCTACTCTCATAAGTAGGTAGGTGCAAATATTTGTCGGACGGTGGGGGGTTGGGGGCTGCGCCCCCACCAGAGGGCTTGCCCTCTGGACTCCCCTAAAACCATCTTCAATTTAATCAAGCCCATCTACTTAGTGATTAATGTAATCCACAATATTTTGCGGTGCGTCCCCAGTTTGCGAACGGGTGGGGAGCTTTAGATAGGTTGGCTAATGGCAACTATGTGAGGAAGGTTGTATTAGGGCTGTGCTATGGCGCTGTGCATTTAGCCTGAATGGAGATTTTCTCCTGATTCACCTGAATTCTAACATGCAAACACTGTTTGCAGATTTTCTGAAGCTGAAGTCGAATTGCCGTAAATTTTGATGCAAAATTTTTGATGGAAATTAAACGAATATTAAATCGCAAAAACTATCCTGTCTAAATCAACACATTTTGATTGACGTTAGGTATTTTGCGGATAGGCATGAATACTGCTAGGCAAACGTTTTGTCGGATATACATTCAGCGTGCGGAATTTTGATCGACTGTCTGTTCCCTTGTTTTTTTGGCAGTAATAAGATTATGCAAGAACAAATTAACAGCGTTGAAACCGCGAGTTTTCTCGAACGCACAGCCTGTCCGGGCTGTAGCAGCAATAGGCTTCAGAAGGTGGCGACTGGAAGATTTGATGAAGGGGCTGTCAAACGCTTTATTGATACCGACCCTTGGGGTGAGCATCCTGCTCCGTTCCTGCGGGGTAAGCCATGGTCTTTTGTCAGCTGTCAAAACTGTGGATTTGCCTTCCACCAATATATTCTTAGCCCTGATTGGAATGAACGCCGCTTTTCCAAATGGATGTCGCAAGAAGCGATTGAGGCATTTGAGCAACGAATCAAAACCCCGACGAGTGACTTTGACCGGGCTGCTCGTCACACAGCCCACGTTCTGCAAATCGAAGCTCTGACTCGCCCTCTGCGAGGCTCTGCCCCAACCCGCTTGCTGGATTTTGGCTGCGGCCATGGCGACTTTCTCTCAGCCTGTGCAGCCTACGGGTTTGAAGCCTGTGGAGTTGATAGATCAGCCGCGAGGCGGGAAAACAACAGGTATAAAAAAGTGTTTGCGGAGATTGAGGATGTTGCAGATATGGCTCCTTTCCATGCCCTCACACTTTTCGAGGTGCTTGAACATCTAGATGAGCCCTACTCGCTTATGCTCCAGCTCCGTGATCTGCTCGTTCAGGGTGGAGTTTTGGTGCTCGAAACGCCCGATTGCTCTGGTGTGCGAGATATCCAGACGCGACAAGACTACGACAAAATTCACCCATTGGATCACATCAATGCCTTCACGCCTCAAACCATGAAGCGTTTCGCCGCCCGGCTGGGGTTTGCGCCTATTGCCAGACCTCTTGCCTGTGTAACCTGCGGCTATACTAAAACCGCAAAGACTGTGGTCAAACAATTGCTCACACCATTGCTCAAACCCACCACTCGAATGTATTTCCGTAAACTTTAGCCTTGAAGACTTTAGTCCTAGAAACTTCAGCTAATCGAGTAGCAGGCGAGGCGGAGTAAACCAGAAGAGCTGGCTGTGGCCAATCGGCGATTCTGAGTCGGGCAACAGCAGGCCAATCACGCCGGCTTTTTTAATAAGCAAACTATGGCAGATGTTGCCCCAAAGCAGCATTTCCGCCCATTCACCTAAATCAGGCTCGTGACCCACTAGCGCCAGACAGGTTTTGCCAGTTTGCCGCCATTGCTGTAGCCAGCTTAGCCACAGGTTGATATCGCCACCGGGAGCGAGCGGGTCAAATGTCTCAAGCTGAACGCCCAGACGATAGGTTTCAAGAATATCGGCAGTTTGACGGGCGCGGGCTAGCGGACTGGTCAGAATCAGGTCAAACCGCAGATTCAGTTCGGAGAGACGTTTGGCGACTCGTCTGGTGCGGCGGATGCCTTCTTCTGTGAGCGGGCGTTCGTCATCATTGGCATAGGTGCCCCGTTCTCCTGCTAAACCATGCCGGATGATGTATAGCTCGATCGTGGCCATTGTCTGTCCTCACGGATTTCTGAGACGATAACAAATTAGCTGACTTGCCGCTAGCCTAGTCAATCCTGCGCAATTATGCAGCTTATACCAATTCTTTTTGAGACGGCGCAGAATACATGAGGGGCAAGGGGACTGAGCCCTTGAGATCAAACAAGCGGGGAGTCCGTCCCCCCGCCTCCCTTTCTATGCAGGTTCATAGAAAATTGGTATTAGATTCAAAACAGTCTAGATTTAAAACCGTTCAGATTTAGAACAATTCGGTTATAGATCTAGCACAGTCCCCCTACCGTACCGTTGCAATGCTCATCACCTTTGTCAAAATCAGCCTGCAAATCTGGCGGCTGAGACGGCAGTTCATCTCGGGGCTGATCGGCCTGAGTCTGACGCTACTTTTGCAGATCCCAGCCTTTGCCCAACCTGCCAGCCCAGTTGAAGCCACCGCTAGCTCTACTGTCGGGACAACGGCTTCCAAAACTGCAGCAATTTACGAGCAGCGCAGTCGCCATAACCCAGACGGGATTGGCAAGTTCTATCTGGGTCGAGAAATCGCTCAGGTGATGGGCCATCAGGGAGCAGCCTGGCTAGAACGACCCAGCCGTGAACTCGAAGAACAGCCAAACGCCGCGATTGCCGCCCTAGAGCTACAGCCCACCGACGTGGTAGCAGATTTAGGTGCTGGTACCGGCTATTTCAGTCTGCGGATCAGTCCACTAGTGCCCGAAGGCCGAGTCTATGCTGTGGATGTGCAGCCAGAGATGATCGAGCTACTGACGTTTTTGCAACAAGAAGCAGGGCTTGAGAACATCGTACCGGTGTTGGGCAGCGAAACCGACCCCCATCTGCCGCCCGAGACCCTCGATCTGGCCCTGATGGTCGATGCCTACCACGAGTTTGCTTACCCCTACGAAATGATGCAGGGCTTGGTGCAGGCGCTCAAACCGGGCGGACGAGTCGTACTGCTGGAATACCGGGGGGAGAATCCGTTCATTTTGATCAAAGGGCTACATAAAATGACCCAGCGCCAGGTCCGCAAGGAGATGCAGGCCGTGGGATTGGTGTGGCAAGAAACCAAAAGCCTGCTGCCCCAGCAGCATTTGATGGTGTTTCGGAAGGTGGGGGGTGAGGAGAGGAGGGGGTGAGGAGATGGGGGGGGTGAGG
>JBJTUI010000638.1:0-10875 GCA_046080625.1 Elainella sp.
GCTGCATGGCCTCGGCTTCTTCACGGGTGACAAACAGACCAGCCTGCACGACGCGCTGCCCGTCGATCCGGGTTCGAAACGCATCGGGCACAATCCGCCGCACCTGCCGCAGCAGGCTATCGCTGCTCCCCTGCACCACCAATCGATATTGGTAGTCCTGACCTGTCCGTGAGGAGTTAGATGAACTGGAACCAGAGCGAGGTAAACTGCTGAGACTGTCAATTGCTAAAATCTGGGTGTCTAAATCGAGGCGGCTGAGCTGTTGCTGCACGGCTTCGGCCTCTTCGCGAGTTACAAACAAGCCCGCCTGAATCACGCGCTGGCTGCCAAGGCGTGTCCGAAACGCATCGGGTACGGTTTGCCTGACTCGCCGCAGCAGGCTGTCGCTGCTGCCCTGGACAATCAACCGATACTTGAAGGCTTGCTCAGAATCCCGCTCGCTGCTGGAAGACGTACCGGAAGCAGGTGAAGGTCGGGTTTGGTTGGAGCGACGGCCCGGAGGCAAGAGCGGCGCTTCTGCCAACTCAATCTGAATGATTGGTACTCCTGCAAGTTCGGCTGGATTGGCTATGCGATTTTCCGGCTGGTTCGCCACCTGCTCTGCCCGTTGACCGGTGGTTCGAATCGCAGCCTGGGCCGCTCCTGCCCAACCCACAGCCATTGCGGTAGCTATCGTCACCCAAACGGACACACCACGCATCGATCAACCTTCCTAGCAACAGCCTTCAGATGGAGTCTGAAATCGGCTCAACTTTGTTCCCGGCAGATCAACAGGGCTTGTGAAACACGAACACTCGTACAGCCAGCCTTTCTAAAAATTGGACAGGGTGCAGAGCGAAAGCCACAACTAGATCGACATTCCCCGTTTTCACAGCGGGATCACTAGAACGAACTTGGTTCAGCGATCTGGTGATCCCTTTGGCTAGCAGAAGGATAGCGCAGTTTGGTGGCTCTGCCTTCGGTCAACAGGCGGCGATGGGCCTCAGCCAGGCTCGGCAAGTCAGCATTGTCTTGATACCAGTGAACGACCGAAGCTTCGTCACACCAGTTCAGCAGCTTTGGCATGGCGCGATGATGGGCTCCCGTGAGCATGAAGGCCCGCATCTCCGCCTCGCTTTCCCAGGCCGTGAGCGTCCAGAAGGTTAAATGGGCATCTCGCACTATCTGGATGCCGATGTTTCCGGTGGCCCGTTTTGCCTGACGAGCGCTGCTCCAGGCGATCCAGATAAAAGCAGGCACGTAGCGGATTGAACGCAGGCGCAGACGGGTAACTGAGATCAGTTTCATTAGATTGCTCCGGTGGATTGAGAGGATCAAACTCCGCAGGCGCATCAGACGCAGTTGGGTTGATCGTCTGGCGATTGGCTTGCTGGCGATTGGTTTGCTAACGATTGGTTTGCTGGCGATTGGCCTGCGATTCTGCTCAGGGTTTCCGATACACGTAGGCAGCATGCATCGCAACTCCCATGCCCCAGCCTAGAATGGGATATAGGCTCCAATAAATTCGTGGTGTCGTAGAGAGGTTGATCACCACCAGAAGCAAGCTCACCGCAATGTAGGGAATCAGGTGCAACCGAAACCCCAGTCGTTGGCCAGATTGCCACAGCGCCTGCTGTTGTTGCCCCTGCCGTTCCTTCAACCAGTCTTGTTCTGCCTGCTTCAGCACTTCGAGCGGAATACCGACCTCGGTTGCCAGTTCTGCCAGCTGTTCTGGCGAAACAGAATCAGCGCCTTGCAGCATTGAAGCTTTGCGAAGGATTTGCTGCACATCTTGACTGCTGTAGATGCGATTGCTGGCGCGATCGCTATAGGTATCAGCCATGATCAAGCTCCTAGTTTTGTCACCGCTATGTTGTCGCTGTCAACTTCTAGTTAATCGTGGTATGTTGATATTGTCAACATATGGTGGGTGACAGATTGTGAAGCCATCGCGGGCCTCTCGGGTGCAGCCATTTCAAGCGCAGCCATTCCCAGCACAGCCATCTCCAGTACAGCCGCAAACCCAGTCCCTAGACTCGGCCAGACCAGCCGAGAAATCCGGCTATCACCACGGGGACTTGCGCCAGAGTTTAATCAATGCGGCAATTGAGCTGATTCAAGCAGGCGATACCTCCCAACTTTCCCTGCGAGAAGTGGCCCGACGAGTAGGTGTTTCCCACAACGCTCCCTACCGCCATTTTCAAGACAAGGAAGCGCTGCTTAGCGCTGTGGCAGAACAGGGCTTTCGAGGCTTGTATCAGGCTACAGAACAGGCTCTAGTCGGGTTGCCCACCGATGCAGCCCAGCGGCTGAGCGCGATTGGCGCTGCCTATGTTCTGTTTGCGGTTCAGCATCCGGTCTATTACCGGGTAATGTTCAGCCTGGAAGGCAACCGGCAGGATGTAGGTCTGCAAGCGGCAATTGAGCAGTCTTCTGGCGTGCTGTTCACCGTGATTCAATCCGGACAGGCTGCCGGAACGTTTCGAGATGGCGATCCCGACCTGATGGCGCAGGTGGCTTGGGCGTTTGTGCATGGAATCGCTATGCTGGCGATCGAAGGTCAGCTGCCGGTGGCCCAAAACGGCTCGCTGGATCAGTTTCTTCAAGCCTCATCCCAGCTGTTGATTCAGGGTTTTGCGGCAGGTGATAGTGCAAAACGCGAGGCTGGAAATAGTCAATAGCTAACGACTGTTCAGGTGAAAGATTTGAAGGTGAAACTAGTCAAAGATAGGGTCAGCGATCAGCTGTCGGCTTGATCAAATTAGATACACTTCAGGATGAAAATTTGAACCGTAAGGCGAACGCTAGTCAGGAAATCTTGGATAACATACAGACTCATCGAGCCTATCCTTTGAGTAAGACCTAGAGAGATATCTAGAGATATGAAAATTGCAGGATGAGAACGGCTAGAACTCATTCTAGCCCCAGCTCGCGCTTTAATAGACTGATTGACTTAGCGCCAATGTAATTCTCACAGCAGATCAGCTGCGGAGGACGAATCAAATCGTCTCTGGCTTCCGCAACGGCGGCTTTGACTGCGGCGCAGCTGGCCTGATCGAAACTGAAAATGGTTTGGGCGCTGTTGACAATTGCTTTGAGTCGGTAGGCGTCCTTCAGCTGGGCGGTCATCACCAGCAGATCGTCCCCGCGTAAACTGTGGACAATCACTTCTGCCGTGCGCAAAATCCCAGAACTGAGGCTAACCAGCCCCAAACAGCTATCCTTGCTCAGGGCCAACAGCTTCTGGATTTCCTGGCCGTAGTCGTAAATGTCAATCGGAATCACCCGCACGGCTCGCGGGGAGGCGATGGCCTCGGCCTCGCCAATGAAATAGCGACTGGTTACTACGGTGCCCGAGCGGGCCTGTTCTAACACCTGCCCCAGTTCTTCAATCGGCACCAGCTGCACCGGAATTTGTAGCGCCTGCTCTAGCTCCTGCATCATCAGCTCACCGACGCCGATGTCCTGGTTGGGAGCCGTCACCAGCACCCGCGCACTGCACCGCAGCCGCCAGTCGATTTCTGAGAGGAACAGCTCGCGAGCCTGGGACAGCGAACAGCCGTGGTTGATCAGATCGTCCAGACTCTTTTGTACCAACCGATGGGCCTGGGGATATTTCTCAAAAATCGGCGACCGGATTTTGGCACTGCCGCCCTCATCGCCCTGGGAGCGGACATAGATACCTGACCCGGCCTGAGCATCTACAATGCCATCGTCTTCCAGCTTGCGGTATACCTTGCTGATGGTGTTGCGGTGTAGGCCTGTTTCCATGGCGAGCTGACGGGTGCTGGGAAGCCGATGCCCTGGGGGAAACTGCCGGGAGGCAATCGCAAACCGAATCTGGTTATAGAGCTGTTCTGAAGCCGGAATATCGCTATCGGGCTGGATGTGAAATCGAACCATGGAGCCTCCAGGATCTCTGGCAACGCGGTGAATGGGGCTTGGGGGAGGACTGGCAGAAAAAACCTGCAAAAATCTCTAGCTTCATCATAGAATTCCCACAGGTCCGTAAAAGTAAGGAAACATTAACCGACTCTAGCAAGCACTCGACCGGTTGCAAATCACCTGATCAGCTAAATTCATTTTCAAAAGATTAAGTTTCGGCATTCTTAACCACCCTGGCTCTCTGCTTGCAGCCCCTCCTTTAAAATTTGCCATGACCGACTCCCTAGCTTTTTCCATCCAGACCGCCACGGTGCAAATTCCCAACGGCGATCTGCACATCG
The DNA here is from genome assembly GCA_046080625.1 of Elainella sp. Lineage (GTDB taxonomy): Bacteria > Cyanobacteriota > Cyanobacteriia > Elainellales > Elainellaceae > Elainella. Next base: position 4,206 of record JBJTUI010000638.1, read on the forward strand.
ATGCCTACCTGGCCCAACCCGATCTGGCCCAGCCCGTTCAGCCGGACAGCAACGCTCCCCGGCCCGCCGTGATCGTGATTCAAGAGATTTTTGGCGTCAACGCCCACATCCGCGATGTAACCGAACGGTTTGCCAAATTGGGCTATGTGGCGATTGCGCCCGCCATCTACCAGCGGCTGGCACCAGGTTTTGAAACCGGCTACCAGCCCGAAGACGTGAAACTGGGCCGCCAGTATAAGGAGCAAACCCACGTCTCTGAACTGCTGAGCGACCTCCAGGCTACCGTTGATTACCTGCAAGCTCAGCCTACCGTCAAGCCCGACGCCATCGGCTGTATTGGCTTCTGTTTTGGTGGACTCGTCACCTATCTGGCCGCAACCCTGCCCGCGATCAAGGCGGCGGCGTCTTTTTACGGAGCCGGAATTCCTGTCTGGAGTCCGGGCGGTGGTCCGCCAACCCTCAGCTACACGCCCGAAATTCAGGCCAAGCTCTACCTGTTTTTTGGTCTGAAAGATGCCAGCATTCCGCCCGACCACATCGCCCAAATCGAAACGGCCTTGCAGAGCCACGCCATTGACTACCAAATTTTTCGCTATCCTGGTGCCGATCACGGGTTCTTCTGCGACCAGCGAGCCAGCTACAGCCCCGAAGCGGCTGCCGATGCCTGGAAACAGGTGCAGACCCTGTTTGGCCAGCTTTAGCCAGTCAGCTTTAGCCAGATAAATTCAACCAGCTCAATCTAGCCAGTCAGATGCAGAGGTCGCAACTAGATGGCGGCAGCACCGTACTGGGCAATCGGTAGCTGTGGCTGCCCCAATCCCAATTCGGGAGGCTGGGCGGAGCTGGCCGTCTGCTTTTGCCTCACCAGCCAGGCCCAGAGCTGATCGCCGTAGGAAAAGTGCCACCACTCCTGCGGGTGCTGTTCAAATCCGACCTGGGTCATAACCTCGTGAAGCAGCATCCGGTTCTGATGGGCTGTCTGGCCGGTCTCGGTAGTGGCCGTCGCGAAATGATTCGGAAACGAGCGGGGCGACATCTCATCAATCGGCGAGCCCATCTCGACTGGACCCGCAGCATCCACTAGCGTTACATCCAGGGCGGCTCCGGTGCTGTGGGGCGGCGGCGTAGCAGGGTCAAGACTGGGAACGGCCCAGAACTGCTGCACCTGCTCTAGAGCCTGCTGTTTCTGGAGCTGATTTGCCGTCTTCAGAGTCAGCCCTACCGCCTGCAACAGCCGCTGTAGCGAGTAGTCCACCATGAACTGCTGCACCGGAATGGGTCGATAGGCATCAAAAATCTGAATTTGCCAGCCGGGTCGCTGCCGCTGAAGCAATTGCTGGGCCTGGATCAGCCTTTCCAGAACGCCCTGCCGCAGGTAATAGGGAGATTTGTCTGCGTAGGGCGCTGCTAGCTGAACGTAAGGGTGGGGCTCAGTCCGGGCAAACAGAGCGGCAGGAATCGGCAGCAGGGGTTCGCCACAGTCTTGAATCGGCACCTGTTGGTAGGGCTTCATAGCTTCCATAAAATCAAACGGCTCTAAGCGATTCTGCCAGATCAGGTTGCCGGATGAATTTACCAGACCACCCTGTTAGAACTCCAACAAAGCGGGCAAAACTAGTAGGGAGCAAACCCTCTGCGCTGCGTCGGATTCTCTGTAGTCTGCCAACCTGGACTCCTAGGGGCTGCCCATCCTAAGTCTTGAATACTATAGCCGTCAGTTTATGAGCCTAGAACGACCCAAAAAACCGAAAATGCTGGTTGTGGACGACGAGCCCGATAATCTTGATCTGCTCTACCGTACGTTTCGACGCGATTTTACGGTTCTCCGCGCCGAGAGTGGGGTGGCAGCCCTACAGGTGCTGGCGGCGGAGGGGGAAGTTGCCGTGATTATTTCCGACCAGCGGATGCCGGAGATGAAGGGCACGGAGTTTCTCAGCAAAACGGTGCCCCAGTTCCCGGACACCATGCGGATCATCCTCACCGGCTTCACGGATGTGGAAGATTTGGTCGAGGCAATTAACTCCGGCCAGGTCTACAAATACATCACCAAGCCCTGGGACCCGAACGAACTCAAACAGGTCGTGCAGCGGGCGGCTGAAACCTATGAACTCCTCAAGCTGCGGACTGAAGAACTGCACCGCGCCCAGACCCAGATGGCTCTCTTTAATGCCATTGCTCGCTCGGTTCAGCAGCACAGCAACCCCCAGGACTGCCTGCAAGCGATTGCCGACGCCCACACCCGGATTTTCTCTGCCGATGCCTGTGTGCTCAACCTGATTGCCGAGCCCTGTCTCAGTGCTGTTAGCGGCAGTGCCGCCAGCCTCGACCAAGATCCACTCCTGCAGGCTGCGATTGCTGCCGGTCAAATTCAGGCAGCCCCTAACCTCAGCAGCGATGCGGCCCTGGCTGAACTGCCCCATTACCAGGCTAAGGGCATTCTGGCCCATTTGGTAGTGCCCATCCAGTTTCAATCTACCCTGCTCGGAGTGCTGTCCCTCCAGTGGCATCACCCCCAGGAGATCACCGAGGAAGATCTGGCGCTGATGCAACTCGCGGCTCAGCAGATTGGCATCGTTCTGGCCTGCCTCCAGCGCCAGCCTGCGCTGGTCTAAGTTAGCCTGGTCTGGGTTAGCTGGTCTGGGTTAGCCTGACTCTGGGTTAGCCAAGCGAAAGCCCCAGATCAAATCGGGCGAACAAGTTGAACCAGAGAATTTGTAGGATTGAGGAGTAGCATTCTCGGTATCCTGTGACCTCGATTCCCCAGCCCATTTCTGAATCCCAACCTCCCCAGGCTGAACAGATTCAGGCGTTGTTTAACCGAATTGCCCCAGCCTATGACCAGCTCAATGATTGGTTAAGTCTGGGGCAACATCGCGTTTGGAAACAGATGGCGGTGGCCTGGAGCGGCGCTTCAGCCGGATTGACCTGTCTGGATGTCTGCTGCGGCAGCGGCGATTTGGCCCGTCTGCTGGCTCGTCGGGGGGCAGGGGTCTACGGGCTGGATTTTTCGGCAACGCAGCTGGCGGTGGCCGAACAGCGTCGTCAGGCCGCTGTGCAGCGCTTGGCTATTACCTGGGTCGAGGGCGATGCGCTCAATCTGCCGTTTGATGCCAATTTTTTTGATGCCGCAACCATGGGCTACGGCCTGCGTAACCTGATTGATATCCCACGAGGCCTGAGCGAGCTCTACCGCGTGCTGAAGCCGGGGGCCAGGGTTGCCATCCTCGACTTCCATCAGCCCAGTTCGAGCCTGGTGCAGCAGTTCCAGCAGTGGTATCTCAATACAGTCGTGGTTCCCCTGGCCGAATCGCTAGGATTAAAGCAGGAATACGCCTATATCATGCCCAGCCTCGATCGGTTTCCCAATGGGGCGAAGCAGGTGGATCTGGCCCGCCAGGCTGGGTTCACAGCAACGCATTACCCGATTGCCAGCGGTATGATGGGCGTTCTGGTCGCCCAAAAGCCAGCTCTTTAATTCTTCCAGTCTCTCTTTAACTTTTCCGCTCTTGAACCTCTACACCCTCTGGACCTACGCTGCACCGCCGCTTGTGGGCGGCATCATTGGCTATTTTACGAACGACATTGCGATTAAAATGCTGTTCCGGCCCTACCGGCCCTACTACATCGGCGGTTGGCAGGTGCCGTTTACGCCGGGGCTGATTCCCAGCAACCAGGAGCGGTTGGCCAAGCGAATCTCGGATGCCATCATGGGCTCGCTGCTCACGCCAGAAGAGCTGCAAAATTTGGCCCGCAAGCTGCTACAAACCGAGCGGGTGCAGGGGGGAATCCTTTGGCTGCTAAAGCTGGCAATTGAGCAGATTCAGGGCAGCAACCAGGAACGGACGGTAACGATTATTGCCAATATCCTGCGAGATCTCTTTGGCCAAGCTCTGCCTCGGCTGTTGAAAGCGATGGCTCGCCGCGAAGATTTCCTGGAGCCCCAGCTCAACCAAATTTTTGATCAGGTGATTTTAGAGCTGCGGCTGAGCGAAGAACAGGCTGATCTGGTCGTGGATTGGCTGCTGGAAGGCGTGATTCCGCCCGATATGATTCGCCAGGGCATCGTAGACTTTCTCACCGACCGCAACATCCGCGTGATCGACGAGGGGTTTCGGGAGCGCAGCACTGGCACCTACTGGGTGTTTGCCAACCTGATTGGCCTGCGTAGCGCCCTGACCCGCCTGCGCACCTACTGTCTCGACGAAAAGGAAATTAGCAACGCCCGCATTGCCGAGCTGAGCGTTTCCCTGGGCCTGCGCGATCGGATCAAGGAGCTGCTGCAAAATTTTTCGCTGCAAAATTTGCCGGTTTCAACGGTACGCCAGCTGCGTAAAACCATGCGCAACACTGTACGAACCTACCTGCAAACCAGAGGCCAGGATGCGGTGCTGGGATTAAGCCGCTCTATAGACTGGGAGCATGTCGCGGCGCTGCTGCTGAACCGGCTGCGAAACTCGGAAGTCTTCAGCAGTTCGCTTGATCCGGTCAGTCGGGAGTTGGCTCTAGTGCTGGAACGCTATTTGGAGCGAGAGCTAGAGGCGATTGTGATGCAGGCGATTCCCATTCTCAGTATTGACCAAGTGATTATCAATCGCGTCAGGGCCACGCCCGCTAAAGAGCTGGAAACGGCGATTCAAGATATCGTCAAAAGCGAACTACAGGCGATTGTGAATCTGGGCGGCGTGCTGGGAGTAGTGATCGGGTTGTTGCAGACTGTGAGTTTACTGTGGCGTTAGCGTTCTGCTCCTCCCGTTCAATCGTTATTAGATCGCCCTCAATCACAAAGGACAGCCGCTTCTAGAATTTCTCTAGAGAACAGCTGCCCCATTGCTTGAATGGCCTGCTTGGCTCACGGATTGGCCGAGTTGCTTAGCCAGATCCTTGTTACCGTCGAACACAGAATCGAGCCCAGATAAATTGGCTCAAGTAGTTGGCCCGGTTTGGTTAGCCCAAAATAAATTAGCCCAGACAAGTTGACCTAGCGGTCGATAAATTCCTTGCCCTGTGACAGAGCGGCCTGACCGATGTTTTTGGCAACCCAGGCCAGAGCCAGAGCCAGAGGCAGGAGCACAATTAACAGACGCAGATCCATGACTTGATCCCTCCGCTTAAAGATTTATAAATAGTTCTCATCTTAGGAGTCTTGTAAAAATAACCTGAGCAGGCAAGGGGCTTAAGCCCCTTGTTCAAGCCAGTAGACCGATCCAGGTGATCAACTTATTCGTACAAGCTGCCTTAGTTCTTATTTTGCGGTGAGTCGGGCAGATTTGCCAGATCTACCTTTACATATTTTAATACTCGCTTCACCGCCTGACGATGTCGGCTGCTAGTGAAACCCCAGATCGACGCTTTTCCCGGCATGGGCCAAAGCCAGGGTTTCGTAGCGTTTGGCATGTTCAATCAGGTCGGCAGCTTCCTGCTCGCTCACGGGTCGGATGACTTTACCGGGTACACCCATGACCAGCGATCGGGCAGGCACATCTTTGGTTACAACCGCCCCAGCTCCCACAATGCTGCCGGTTCCCACCCGTACGCCGTCCAGAATGATGGCTCCAATGCCAATCAAGCAGCCTGCTTCAACGTAGGCACTGTGGATGACGGCCCGATGCCCCACGGTGACATGGTTCTCTAAAACAGTGGGTTTACCCGGATCGCCATGCAAAATAGCGCCATCCTGCACATTGCTACAAGGGCCAATTACAATCTGTTCCACATCTCCTCGCAGCACCGCACCATACCAAATGCTGGCCCCAGTTTCGAGGGTGACGCGCCCCAAAACGGTAGCGTTCGCAGCTACAAATGCGGCTTGGGATAGATCAACGGCTGGCCAATTGGGAAATAAAGTGGAGATTTCGGGATTATCCATAACAACCCTCTAAAATTAAGCGGTTCGGTAGAATCCAGCGACCCGAATGTCAGTAAAATTTCAGACGCCGACTCGTGACTGATTCGGGTTAGGAAGGCCGGGACGCCTAGAGTATAATAGAGCCACCCAATACAGGCTCAGATCGCCCATGCTAGCCGCACTTTCATGATGAATCCAGCTATCCAGTATCCAATATTTGGGCCTGAAATCCAGTGTCCGCACTGCCGTCAGATGATCCCTGCGCTCACCTTGACAGATACCTACCTCTGCCAGCGGCACGGGGCATTTGAAGCTGACCCAAAGACAGGTGAATTGCTGCACCTGCAGTCAGGCCGACATTGGCGGCGGTGGAACGGGGAATGGTATCGCCAGCACACCCACCCCGATGGGATTCGATTTGAGATTCATGAGGCGCTGGATCGACTCTATACCCAGGGCTATCGAGCGACCAGGGTGGTGATTGCCCAGCGTTACAAAGATTTAATCAGCACCTATCTGGAACGCAGCACCCCCTGGCGGGGGCAATCCGAAGTGCCGCGCCCTCGTCTCTATGGGTTGCCGGTGGAATTCAGCCCGGACCCATCCGAGGAACCCTGTTGGGATGTGATCAACTTCGACCTGGAAAAGGAACCCGGTGCTCCGGTGCGCTACCCCTACTTTCGGCTATTCGAATAGAGTTTTTGAGTAGAGTCCTGAGCCAATGCATCACGCTTCGATTCGCACGGCTGATATTCATCGGGCCATGGCGTTCTATGAGTGTCTTGGGTTTCAGGTCTGCGAGCGCTTCACCGCCGGAATCACGCT
>JBJTUI010000639.1:0-3990 GCA_046080625.1 Elainella sp.
ATCTCTCAAGAACTGTTGCCACAATTTGCAAACGACCGCTCCTTCAATTGACCTTTCCAAATCGTTAGAACAACTGCTGCAATCCCTCCTGCGGGATGGCTATCCCAATATTCGCTTGGCCGCAGCAGCCTCTGGCACGAGCGTCCGCAGTTTTCAACGCCGACTGAAGGAGGCGAACCTCAGCTATTCCAAGATCGTGGAACAAGTCCGGTTCGATCGAGCAATTCAACTCCTGCGCGATCCCAGCATCCAGCTAATTGATATTGCAATGGAACTGGGCTACACAGATGCCGCTAACTTTACACGGGCTTTCAAGCGCTGGACAGGCGTTGCTCCGACTCAGTTTCGGCACTTACATTGATCAGGTCTGGCTGTTGATCAGATCTGGCCGTTGATCAGGTCTGGCAGAAAAAACGAAGGATTTAACCCAACTGCAAATCAGCCCACCAGCAGCGCCTCGGCCCTGGCCTGAAAGCCAGCTTGCAGCAGCGCCCTGACCGCAGCTTCGTGATTCTGCACCCGGAACTGGGCTCCCAGCCGGACAATTTCGCGGCGGTTCAGACTTGAGATAACCGCAATCACCGGAATTTTGCCGCTCTCGTCCTCGCCCCTCTGCTCCAGCAGGATGGTACGCAACCCGTGCTGTTTGGTGATATCGCCTGCGATCTGGGCGTCCAGTTCTACCATCACCATCCGCACGTCTTCAATCGGCTCCGCGTCTTCAATCACAAACTGGCTGCGGTCGTCACGCCGGTCTACCTTACCCCAGATCATCAGCCGGGCATCCACCTGGATATGCTGGCCGATCCGCTCAAAGGACTTGGGAAAGATCACGGCTTCGGCCTGTCCGGTCAGGTCTTCGATCTGGACCACGGCCATCCGGTCGCCCTTCTTGGTCACAATTGGCTTGACGCCGCTGATCATCACAATCGCGCTCAGGGTGACATTATCCGGCTTGTCGGCCATGTCGCTCAGGTTGATTGGGGCCAGCATCCGGGCGGCAGACTGCACGGTTTTGAGCGGGTGGTCGGAGATATAAAAGCCCAGCAGGTCTTTCTCTAACTTCAGCTTTTCCTGGGGCGGGTAGTCGGGCACAGAAGGTGCTTTGGGGGCCAGCTCAAAGCTGCTGGTCTGGGTGTCACCGCCCCCCAGCAGGTCGAACAAATTGCCCTGCCCCACGGCCCGATCCCTGGCTCTAGCCTGCGCCCATTCCAGCACCGGCTCCAGATCATGCATCAACTGGTTGCGGTTGGGGTCGAGTTCGTCGAGCGCCCCGCACTGGATCAGGGCTTCCAGAGCTCGTTTGTTGACCGTGCGCGGGTCGATTCGGTCGCACAGATCGGCCAGCGAGGTAAAGGGACCGCCCGATTCGCGAGCCGCCAGCAGGTTTTCAATGGCACCACCGCCCACGTTACGCACCGCCGAGAGGCCAAACAGAATGCTGTCCGAGAGCGGCGTGAAGTCTACCCCCGAGCGGTTGATTTCGGGCGGCTCCACCTTGATGCCCATCGCCATACAGTTAGCAATATACTTCTGGACCTTCTCCTGATCGCCGCTGTTCAGCGTCAGCAGAGCCGCCATATATTCGACGGGATAGTTGGCCTTCAGATAGGCCGTCTGGTAGGTAACGTAGCCATAGGCAGTGGAGTGGGATTTGTTGAAGCAATATTCGGCAAACAGCACCATCTGTTCAAACAACTCTGCTGCCACTTTGGGCTTCACGCCATTCTCAGAAGCGCCCTTCACGAATAGCTCCTGATGTTTTTCCATCTCCGATTTCTTCTTCTTACCCATAGCCCGTCGCAACAGATCGGCTTGTCCCAGGGAATATCCAGCCATATCCTGAGCAATCTTCATGATCTGCTCTTGATAGACCATAATTCCGTAGGTTTCATTCAGAATAGGTTCTAGGATCTTATCTTCATAGGAAATCTGTTCACGGCCATGTTTACGGTTAATAAACTTGGGAATCAATCCTGCGTCTAACGGACCGGGTCGATAGAGCGCCAGAATCGAAGAAATGTCTTCCAAACCCGATGGACGCAGCTCCTTAACGATCTGCCGCATCCCGGAGGATTCCAGCTGAAAAATGCCTTCCAGTTCGCCTTTGCCCAACAGCGCATAGGATTTGGGGTCGTCCATCGGCAGCCGATCCAGGTCAATCTCCACCTGATGGGTTTGCTTGATCAGGTCTACGGCCTTCTGGATCATGGTCAGGTTTTTCAGGCCTAAAAAGTCCATTTTTAATAGACCCAGCGCCTCAATGTCTTCCATGTAGTATTGGGTGAACACGGCCCCGTCCGCGTTGCGCTGGAGTGGCACAATTTCGTCCAGTCGCTCTGCCGAGATCACTACCCCCGCCGCATGAATGCCGACACTCTTGTTGGTGCCCTCGATCCGCATCGCCATGTCGAGCCAGCGCCTCACCTTGGGGTCGTTCTGGTATTTGTCGCGAAACTCCGGGGCCGGACTGGTCTCCGACACCATCACGGCCAGCTTGGTGGGTTTGCCGCGCACCACCGGAATCAGCTTGGCCATCTTGTCGGACTCGGCGTAGGGAATATCCAGCACGCGGGCCACGTCCTTCAACACCGCCTTCGAGGTCATGCGGTTGTAGGTGATAATTTGCGCCACCCGCTCGGTGCCATATTTCTCCGTGACATATTCGATTACTTCCTCGCGGCGGTCGATGCAGAAGTCGGTGTCAATATCCGGCATCGACTTGCGCTCCGGATTCAGGAACCGCTCGAATAGCAAGCCGTGATGTACCGGGTCAATGTTGGTGATTCGCAGGGCGTAGGCCACCAGCGACCCCGCCGCCGACCCCCGACCCGGCCCCACCGGAATCCCGTGGTCGCGGGCAAACTTGATGTAGTCCCAGACCACCAGAAAGTAGGCGTCAAACCCCATCTGGTGCATCATTTGCAGCTCGTATTCCAAGCGCTTCTGGTAGTCGGGCGAAACCTCGGTATAGCTCTGGTAGCCAAACCGCTCCACCAGCCCCTGCCTTGTCACTTCCTCAAAATAGCCCGCCAGCGTATAGCCAGGAGGCACCGGATAGTCGGGAATTCGCGGTTCGCCCAGGATCTGGTATTCCCCGATCTTGTCGGCCACGCTGAGCGTCGTGGCGATCGCTGACCGGATCACATCGTCCGTCAGGTGGTCGCGAAACAGCCAGCTCATCTCTTCGGCAGATTTGAGGTATTCGGTGCCGCTGTAGCGCAGCCGCTTGTCTTCGCTGATCAGCTTGCCGGTCTGGATGCAGAGCAGGGCGTCGTGGGCCTCGACGTCGTAGCAGGAAATGTAGTGGGAGTCGTTGGTGCAGATCAGCTCGATTTCTAGCTCGCGGGCAATTTTCACCAGCTCGACGTTGACGATCCGGTCTTCCTGGGAACCGTGGTCTTGCAGTTCCAGATAATAGTCAGGGCCAAACAGGTCTTTATACCAGCGGGCCACCTGCCGGGCGATTTCTGGCTTGCCTTGCATGATCGCCTGGGGCACCTCTCCGGCCAGACAGCCGCTGGTGACGATCAGATCCTCGTGGTACTGCTCTAGCAGGTCTTTATTGATGCAGGGCCGCGAGAAAATCCCCTTGCCCTGGACGCCTTGCAGGTGGGAAATCGTGGTCAGCTTCACCAGGTTCTTGTAGCCCTGGGTATTCTTGGCCAGGACGATCTGGTGGTATTTGGGGCGGCGCTCCTGCTTGGTGATGTCGCCGTTGATCACATACATCTCGTTGCCAATGATCGGCTTGACGCCCTTGGCCTTGCAGACCTTCAGCAGCTCAATCGCGCCATACATCACCCCGTGATCGGTGAGGGCGATGGCGGGCATGCCCAGCTCCACCACCCGATCGACCAGCTGGGGCAGCTGGCTGGCCCCGTCTAGCAGGCTATAGTCACTGTGAATATGCAGGCCGACAAATGACATAAAGATTCCCAAACCTAGCGTCTGAGATTTAGAGTAGCCGATCCTGTCCGCTATATCTAG
>JBJTUI010000640.1:0-2696 GCA_046080625.1 Elainella sp.
AGTCTGACGAGTCTCTGACCTTGAGAAGTGCTGGGCTAGACGAGTTTGAAAAGATTTGAGCAGATTACTCCACTCACAGAGGGCTTCGAGGGCGGAGCCTGTGAGGAATGGGCTGTCAAAGTCAACCATGCCTAGTTCCCAACTAAACTATTCCTCAATCTAACTTATCTACAACTGTAATACTTAGGATGAAGAAAGAGGCTTAAGAAATGGAATTGGCAGTTTGAGTAATTCTATAGTCAACCTAACAGACTCAAACGCAGGCAAGTTTAAGCATGGGAAAGCGTCTGCTGCTCCAGCGAAATTAGCAGTTGAACCTAATTTGACTTTAGAGACCCCGCTGCTCGCAGTAGAGCGTCCCCGTCAAACCGCTTAGAACCAGCTGTTGCAGAGGTGACATCTTCCAATTGAATTCGACTTGGATTCGATTCCCATCCCCTCACTCTCCCAACCCCCGCAGCGGACAGGGCCGAATCGGGCAAAAGCAGGTGTCGTAGCGGATCTCGGGTTCGAAGGTGCGGATGTTATAGCGCTGGTGCAGGTCTTGCAAAACCGTCTGGAGGTATTGCCGCACCTGGCTGTTGGTCATGCCCATACAGTGGGTGGGCGGGAGTTCTTCTAGCTTCTGGTTGCCCTGCCAGATGGCGATGGCAATGGCGTGCAGGTGAGCATCTTTGGGGGGATCGCGGTAGAGGTAGAGTAGCGCAATCGGCGACAGGGCGGGCTGGATTTTGAGATCGGACTGGAGGGCGGCGGTCCGACTGGCCTTGACCGAGACATATTCGCTTTTGCGCTTCTGGTTGTTGTCGGCCCGGTTGCGGTAGTGGGAGCGTTTGCGGTGGCAGGTCTGCTCGTTCCAGCAGCCGTCGCCAGTTTCACCATGCAGTTCCCGTGCGGCTTCAGCCGCCAGCTGACTGCACTGCCAACATTTTTGATTCACCGGGCGGGACATGGCAAACCTGGGAGAAAATCCTGCAAGACGAAGCATCGGCGGGGAACCACCGGAGTGGCCAACCCATCAAACTCTCGGAATTTTAGCGCACCCTCCTGGAAACAATCGTCAGCCGTTTGTACGTCATCAAATCTAGACAAAATGCTCCCAGTCGCTTAAGGTGCGAGAACGGCTTTGCCCAATCCTCCCCCTATCTTCCAGGTTCCTTAATGAATGTTCTGCTGATTTATCCTCTGTTCCCGAAAAGCTTTTGGTCGTTCGAGAAAACCCTGGCCCTGCTTGATCGCAAGGCGATGCTGCCGCCTTTGGGACTGGTGACGGTGGCGGCTATCTTGCCCCAGACCTGGAATTTTAAGCTGGTGGATCGGAATGTGCGGCAGGTCAGCGAAGCAGAATGGGACTGGGCTGATCTGGTGATTTTGTCGGCGATGATTGTGCAGCAGGAGGATCTGCTGGCCCAGGTGCGGGAAGCTAAGGCTCGCGGCAAGCGGGTAGCTGTGGGCGGCCCCTACCCGACGGCTCTACCCGAGGAAGCCCAGACTGCCGGAGCCGATTTTCTGATTCTGGACGAAGGCGAGATTACCCTGCCTTTGTTTGTCGCAGCGCTGGAACGGGGCGAAACCAGCGGTCTGTTTCGATCGGGCGGCGAAAAGCCAGATGTCCAGCAAACGCCGATTCCCCGCTTTGACCTGCTGGAGTTCGACGCCTATGCCGAGATGTCGGTCCAGTTTTCGCGGGGCTGCCCCTTCCAGTGCGAGTTCTGCGACATCATCGTCCTCTATGGCCGCAAGCCCCGCACCAAAACGCCCCAGCAGCTCCTGGCCGAACTAGACCGGCTCTGCGAGCTGGGCTGGAACCGCAGTATTTTCATGGTGGACGACAACTTCATTGGCAATAAGCGCAACGTCAAGCTGTTTTTGCAGCAGCTCCGGCCCTGGATGGAAGCGCGGGGCTATCCCTTCTCGTTTGCCACCGAGGCGTCGGTCGATCTGGCCCAGGACCAGGAGCTGATGGATCTGATGGTGGCCTGCAACTTTGGAGCCGTGTTTCTGGGGATTGAGACACCGGACGAGTCCAGTCTCACCCTGACCCAAAAGCACCAGAACACCCGCGATTCGCTCAGCGAGGCCGTCCATGCGATTACCCGCTCCGGGCTGCGGGTGATGGCCGGGTTCATCATTGGCTTTGACGGCGAGAAACCGGGAGCCGGAGCCCGCATCACCCAGTTTGTCGAACAGACGGCGATCCCGACCGCCCTGTTTAGCATGCTGCAAGCCCTGCCCGATACGGCCCTCTGGCACCGGCTGGAAAAAGAAGGGCGGCTGCGCAGCAAAAGCGCCAGCATCAACCAGACCAATCTGATGAATTTCGTGCCGACCCGTCCGCTAGAGGAGATTGCCCAGGAATATATCACCGCTTTCTGGCAGCTCTACGATCCGGCGCGGTTTCTCGACCGGGCCTACTGCCACTACCGAATTCTGGGTGAGGCCACCTATCCCAAGAAGCGCAAGTCCAGCAAGCCGTTTAACTGGGTGACGCTGCGGGCTCTGCTGACGATTTGCTGGCGACAGGGGGTAGTCCGCTCAACCCGCTGGCAGTTCTGGCGCAATTTGTTCAGCATGTATCGCCACAATCCGGGCGGCGTCAGCAGCTACCTGTCGGTCTGCGCCCAGATCGAGCATTTCCTGGAATACCGCCAGATCGTCAAAGACCAGATTGAAGCCCAGGTGGCTGAGTTTCTGGC
>JBJTUI010000641.1:0-4967 GCA_046080625.1 Elainella sp.
TGGGCGTCATCCATGATGGGTGCTTCGGCAATCGGCAGGGGCAGGGAGAGTTCGGTGGCTGGACTGGAAGGGTCGGAAAAAGCAGACACGTGGTTAATCTTGCTAAAAGTGGGAAAGTTGGGGTTGCTGAGTCCTGCACCCTATGGAACCTCTCAGGTCAACCCGATACCTGAACCAGCATTGAGACTGGCTCTAGGGCGCAGAACGACTGCGATAGCGCTGAAGTTCGGCCCGCAGCTGGGCGGTTTCGGCCCGCAGATCGTCAATGACGGCCTGGAGGTCGGTGGACTGAGAGGTGATGCCCAGTCCGGTAGGGGTGACGCTGGTGCGGTTTTGCAGGGCGGCAGTTTCTTCTCGATTAGCCCGCTCTAGCACGTCAGAGGCAAACTGGCGCAGCCGTTCGCGCTGTTCGGCGTCGAACTTGCCCAATTCGCTCATGGCGCTTGTTACAGCGTTTTCGAACTGCTCGCCAATTGCTTCTGCAACCGCACGACCCACAAAAAAAGCATGAATCAGGGGGTTACTCATTTTTAAAGATTCGTTTACAAGCTCCGCAAAAATTATAACTTGCTGGCTCCTATCGTGCCTGACGCCAACGGCAGATTGCAGCTTACCGATACGGTGGCTGAACTTCAAGGTTTGCGATTCGCTTGGCGCTTCCAGATCCCCAGTTCAGGCTGTTTGGTGTCAGATGCTCCATTCAATTGGCCTGTTTCCCGCAAACCTGTTCTCACAAAACCTGTTCCCCACATAACCCTGCTCCCGCAAGGATCTTCTACATGAAATTGCATCGCCTGACAACCTGGTTAGAAACGCGCTGGGTAAATCCGGCCTACAGCGGCTGGCTGATGGCAGGGCTGGCCCTGTTTTTCTTTGGCGCGGCCACAAACACCATGGCTGGCTGGCTCTACGCGATCAGCGGCTTGATGGTTGCCCTGCTGGTATTGGCGGCCCTGCTGCCAGCGCGGACCCTGCGCGGCATTAGCCTGGAACGGCTGCCGGTTCAGCCCGTGACGATCGGAGACAATCTGCGGCTGGAGCTGCTGGTTCACAACTCGTCCGCCCAGCCCAAAACCCTGATCCAGGTGGTCGATCTGCTGCCACCGCCGCTGCCCCTGATTCGAACGGCGATTGAGCAGATTCCCGGTCGCGGCTGCTACCGCTGGACTGCCGATTTGCCGACCCAGCAGCGCGGCATCTACCGCTGGCAGCAACTCCACCTCCGGACGGCAGCTCCTCTGGGGTTATTTTGGCGTCGCCGCTCCCAAACTTGGCCCACCAAGGCCGTGGTTTATCCTACGGTTCTGAACCTGAGCCACTGTCCGCTGATCGACCAGATCGGCCAATCCGAGAACCAGCAGCTCAGCAGCTTCTACCAGTCCCAGCTGGCCTCGGAGGGTCTGACGCGCACCCTGCGCCCCTATCGCTGGGGCGATTCGACCCGGATGATCCACTGGCGGACGAGCGCCCGCTACGGCGACCTGCGGGTTCGCGAGCTAGAAACCCATCAGGGCGGACAGGAGCTGGTGATTGGTCTGGACAGCGAAATCACCTGGCAGCTCGACTGGTTTGAACAGGCGGTGGTGGCGGCAGCCTCCCTCTATTTCTATGCGGTGCGACAACAGCGACCAGTCAGCCTCTGGACGGCGGCAAGCGGATTGGTCAAGGACGAACAGGCGGTCTTGGAGACGCTGGCAGCGGTGCAGGCGGCAGAACATCTCAACCCGGAGGCAGCTCGCGTGCAGGAGCGACTTCAGGCCAACGACGCCAGCGTGATCCTGTGGCTGACCCAAGCCCCAGACCGATTGGCAGGGTTGTCTGACGGCAGCCGCTGGCTGCTCTGGCCCTCAACCGACTCAATGCCTCGTTCCGCCCCTAATTCAGGGATCTTGATCCAGCCCGACCAGCCGCTTCAGGGCCAGTTACAAAGCTGATGGGGGCACGAGTTGCTTGGCGCTCGGAGCTGGACTAGACCGGGTTAATCTAGAAAACATCGCGTTGGGGTGAAGCATGGCACAAGTCAAAATCTACGGTCTGCGGACAACTCTCGACCGGCTGCGCCCCTCCCTATCTGATGCGATTCACAGGAGCGTGGTTGAAGCCCTCAGCTATCCACCCGAGAAGAAGTTTCATCGCTTCATCGGCCTAGACCCCCAGGACTTCCTGTATCCAGCTGACCGGAGCGAGCAATATACGATCATCGAGCTTTCCCTGTTTGCAGGCCGCAGCGTTGAGGCCAAAAAGGCGCTGATCCGGCTGCTGTTCCACAATATTCAACAGGATTGCGGCATCCAGCCCAGGGACATCGAGATCACGATTTTTGAAACCCCGCAGCAGAACTGGGGCATCCGGGGTCAGCCTGGCGATGAGCTTGCCCTCAGTTATCAAGTCAACGTTTGAGCCGTGAGCCGAATCGAGCGATGAGCGAAACCCTATCTGAAATGCCGCCCGAGTTTTGGCTGGGCGTCGAGCAGTTTAACCAGCAGGAGTTCTATGCCTGCCACGATACCCTGGAGGCCCTGTGGATGGAGGCTCTGGAACCGGAGAAAACTTTTTACCAGGGCGTGCTGCAAATTGCCGTGGCCTTCTATCATTTGGGCAATCACAACCAACGCGGCGCGATTATTCTGCTGGGCGAGGGCATGAATCGGCTGCGGCGCTACCTGCCCAGCTTTGGCGAAATCGATCTGACTCAGCTTTTAGAGCGCAGTCGGGCCGTGCAGGCTGTGCTTCAGGCCAGTCAGGTCGCTGATCCGAGCGCGATGCCAGCCGAGGCCGATCTGGTTCCTCCTGTGATTCAGCGGCTCGGGCCGGAGCCGGTCTAGCAGGTTGGCATGGACCAGATCCTGAGCCAGATCTTGAGCCAGATCTTGAGCCAGATCCCAGAACTGGCAGGGGCAGCATGGACAGGGTGACTCGGCCTATGTCACCATAGAAGCTTAAAATTTGTCCCTGTCAGCTTGCTCTCCCCTTCCCTACGTCTCCGCTCTCTGGTTTCCCTGTCACCCAACTCCCTGTCATTCAACTCCTATCCAATTTGACTGCGTCATTCATCGACCTACGGCATCGACCTATGGCTTCTGCACACCCTTTGTTTTCTGTCTCACTCCGGCTGGGAATAGCGGTCACGACTGCGGCCACGCTGGTTGGCGGCATGGCTAGCGCTACGTTTGATGCAGCCTCAGCCCAGACCACTGCTCCAGGACAGGCGCTGACCCTGCGGGCCGATGTGCAGGAGGCCAACGCGATTACGGGCGTGATTACAGCCCGGGGCAATGTCCAGATCAACTACCCGGCCCGCCAGATTCAGGCCACCTCGGTGCAGGCCCAATACTACAGCCGCGAGAAGCGAATTGTGCTGCAGGGCGATGTCTACGTGCTCCAGGGCAGCAACAGCCTCCGGGGTGAAACCGTCACCTATCTGATTGACGAAGGCCGATTTGTGGCGCTGCCTAACAGCGGTCAGCAGGTCGAGTCGATCTATCTAGTCCCCGATGACAACCCGCCGACCCAGGGAGCCTCGCCCCCCGGAGAGCCGCCCTTTAACCCCAAACCCGAATTCAAAACGCCGATCAGCCCGCCCTGACGGCCCCCGTTTTAGTCCCCCTGAGAAGCGCCTGACCGGTCGCTACCAGAACGTTGCCATTAGTGGTATGACGCCTTTGCTGCCAGATTCCCTGGATACAATCAAGCCCAATTCCTGCCAATTGCGCTCTGGAGTGAGCTCTTGAAGATTGTGTTGGAAAATGTCCATAAGTCCTATGGCAAGCGCCCGGTGGTGACGCGGGTCCACCTTTCCGTAGCAACTGGAGAAGTGGTGGGGCTGTTGGGGCCGAACGGGGCAGGCAAAACCACGACTTTTTATATCGCGACCGGGCTGGAGAAGCCTGATCAGGGCCGAGTCTGGCTGAATGACCGGGACATCACCGGCCTGCCGATGTATGAACGGGCTCGTTTGGGCATTGGCTATCTGGCCCAAGAGCCGAGCGTGTTCCGCAACCTTAGCGTCCAAGACAACCTGCGGCTGGTGTTGGAGCAAACCCAGGTCGCGTCCGACCTCCAAGCCGAACGGCTGCAATTTCTGCTGAAGGAGTTTCGGCTCGAAAAAGTCGCCCATACGCTGGGTGTGCGCGTATCAGGAGGAGAACGCCGTCGCACCGAAATCGCCCGCGCCTTGGCTGCTGGGCCGAATGGCCCCGAATTTTTGTTTCTGGACGAGCCGTTTGCCGGGATTGACCCAATTGCCGTGGCCGAAATTCAGCAAATTATTGCCCGGTTGCGAGAGCGGCAGATGGGTATCCTGATCACCGATCACAACGTGCGCGAAACCCTGGCTATCATCGACCGGGCCTACATCATGCGCGATGGGCAAATTCTGGCCTCGGGTAGCGCTGAGGAACTCTACGCCAACCCCCTGGTGCGGCAATATTATCTCGGCGATAGCTTCCAGCTCTAGGCCCGTCTGAGAATCAACCCTAGCACAGAGCCCTTCTGGTCTTATGACGTTTGGCATTCCCAAGTCGCCCCGCTTCCCCTGGCCCCAGCTGCGCTGGCTGCACCTGCCGGTCATGGATCGCTACATCGCTCTGGAACTGGTGCCGCCCTTTCTATTTGGGGTGGGGGCGTTTTCTTCGCTGGGCGTGTCGATTGCCGCGCTGTTTGATCTAATCCGGCGGGTGACGGAGTCGGGGTTGCCGATCTCTATTGCGGTGCAGGTGTTGCTCCTGAAGTTCCCGGAATACATCGCCTACGGCTTCCCTATGTCGATTTTGCTGGCCACCCTAATGACCTACAGCCGTCTGGCCAGCGACAGCGAGCTGGTGGCTCTGAAGGCCTGCGGCGTCAGTGTCTATCGCATGGTGACTCCGGCCCTGCTGGTCTCGCTGCTGGTGACGGGCCTGACCTTTGCCTTCAATGAACTGATCGTGCCTTCGGCCAACTACCAGGCCACCCAAACCCTGGCGGCG
>JBJTUI010000642.1:0-3440 GCA_046080625.1 Elainella sp.
TCACCGTGCTGAAAATACCGGCGGCAGGCAGCCAACGACGCTTCAGAACCAACCAATATTTTTGAAAATCTAGTTCTTCGGTGTAATCCTTGGGATGCATATGCAGGATGCCAGAGTGAGGCTTGCGCCGGATTTACAGGAATGAGCGAAATTGCTCGTTCAAATAGCTGAACAAGCTAGCGAGCTGATCAAACTCACTTGCAGCAATCTCCTGCCTAATTAGCCAGTGCCTCTGCCCGCAACAGCAACCTAAGCGAACAGCTTAAGCATGTACTGGAGCAAACAGAGCCTAGTAGACAATTGGGCGATAGAAGATTTGCGCGGTAGAAAGTTTGCGCAATCAAATGGCTAACGCAATTGAGAAATTGCACTGCACTGGGCTGATAGCCGCACTAATAGTTAAGCGAGCCTATAGTTTTTCGAGCCTATAGTTCTGAGCCTATAGTTTTCCGAGCCTGCCGGTTCCTGAGCCTATAGCTACAAGCCCAGTCGAGCTTAGAAATCAACAGTCACACATTCTGTGCAGACGGCTCAAGGCAGACTACTGTGGGGCACACGCTTTTGAAGGGCACACGCGATAAAAGGGGACACATTCTGAAAAATTAACCTGCTTACCTGACTGCTGAATGCCAAACTCGACGAAACGCGCGAAGCCAGTAACGGGCAAATCGGTTTTCAGTCAGGAGTTTCCGCACATTTGCTTACAGACAAATTTGCTGACTCAGGGTTGGCACACAGAGAACTAGGCAATCGTGTCTTCAGTATAAACAGGGATCTTTGGACTCAACAGGATTTAAATCACATCCAAAGTTTCTCTAGGTTTCTAGATTGTTTGCCTAGATTCAGACCTATAGGTAAATCTCAGCCGCACAGTTAGACAAGCAAGTCGGCCTGTCTTGGACATAGCTTGATAGCATTGTCGGGATTAATGAAGTATTAATGAAGAACATTAAATATTGTCGACAAATTACACAGAATAAATATTGTCGACAAATTACACAGAATGCTTTCCGTATTAATCGCTACTAATTGGTAAACCGCCCGGAATCTATTTCAACTGGGTCCATTTCAACTTGACTGTGCTGCTTTTTTTGCGCCGCTTTTTTTCTCTGGTCATACAATATCCCTAAAAACAACGTTCCTAATTGACAAATTGTGTGGGGAGTAGCGGAACCGTGAGTCAAGACAACCTGGTCGATCATACTGAAACGCTAGAACTGGCCCGTCAGGGTAACCCCCAAGCCATTGCTGCATTAATTCAGCAAGCCCTGATCACGCGGGGCATTCAGGTCCGGGCGGCCTGTCAGAACTATTGTTTGCATGTGGTGCTGGCAGGGGAAACGGTCCCCGATCGCCGCACCTACGCCCGAGTCGTCTATGCCGCTGTGCTTTGTCTTGGTGTAGCCACGCTGCATACCCTTCAGGTCTATGGCCGCCAGCGGGGCGTGAAGCAGCCGGCCTGGGTGCAGGCTTTCCGTCTGGACGAAACAGCCCAGTTCCAACGTGAAGAAGAACAGGCGGTAGAAACGGCAGCCTTGTTGGGGGTGCCGATGGTAGCTCCAGCCCGCATCGGTACCAATCCGTCCGACTCAGCTCGCGCTAAACCCACTCGCGCTAAACCCATCGGCCCAGTGACTGAAGCGCGACGGGTGAGCAGTCAGCGCCTGACCAGGCTTAGATCGGCCCTTCACGTCAGCCTGCCCAAGTCTATTGACCTGCCGCTGGCGGTTTCGCTTGGTGCTGCCGGATTGGGGCTCACGGCCGGACTCATGCTGCTAAAGCACGTCCAGACTGGCAAATCGGTGGCGGAACCCACTGCCCCTATCCCTGCCTCGGCGGCTCCGGCTTCTACGGCAGGGTTGCCCGCCGCTCCAGCTTCGGCTCCTTCATCAGCCCCTTCATCTCCCGCCGCCAGTCCCACCGCTAACCCCGCTGCTAACCCTGGCCCCGCTGCTAACTTCAGCCCCAGCCCTACCGCTAGCCCCAGCCCTGCCAATCCGATCACCGATGTTGCCGTAACTATCAAGGCCGTGGGCGACATGATTCCGGGCAGCAACTACCGGGGCAAAGCCTCTCTGCCCACAGAACCGGGCGAAGCCTTAGCTGCCGAACGGGAGTTTTTGTTTGGTAACATCAAACCGTTTTTTGACGACAACGACCTGCTGTTTGGCAATTTCGAGAGCACCCTGACCGACTACCCCACTTCGGCCAAAGACACCAGCCAAAACATGACCTTCGCGTTTCGGACGCCGCCAGTTTACGCCCAGATGCTGCAAGAACTGGGGTTTGACGTGCTTAGTGTAGCCAACAACCACTCCATGGACTTCGGCGACCCTGGCTTTGAGGACACAATCGCCCACATCGAGCAGGCGGGCATGAAGGCGGTTGGCAAGAAAGATCAAATTGTCTACAAAACCGTCAAAGGTGTACCAATGGCCTTTATTGGCTTCAGCTACCTGCCTTACCACAACCAGATGCAGGATCTGGAGCGAGCCGGAGCGCTGGTGCGGGAAGCCAAACAGCAGGCCAAAATTGTCGTGATTTCGGTTCACGCCGGGGCCGAAGGTTCCGATGCAACCCATGTCAGCGATCGCACCGAATATTTCTTTGGCGAAGACCGGGGCAATCTGGTGGCCTTTGCCCATGCCATGGTTGATCAGGGTGCCGATTTAATCCTGGGCCACGGGCCGCACGTGCCGCGAGCCTTGGAGCTTTACAAAGGCAAGCTAATCGCCTACTCCCTGGGCAATTTTGTCGGCTACAAAACCCTGTCCACCGTAGGCACCCTGGGTGATTCGCTGATCCTCAAGGCCCAGCTCAATGCCGAGGGCGATTTCGTCAGCGGCAGAATCATTCCGGTCGCCCTCGATTCCAATGGCGTTCCCAAACTGGACGACTATTTCCAGAGCGTCGTGCTAATTCGCAACCTGATCCGCACCGACTTCCCCCAGACGCCGATTACGGTTGACGACATGGGATACGTTATTCGCACGGATCGGTAGGGGGAGTGGGAAATGGGAGAGATGGGGGAGGTGGGGAGTGGTGTGCAGCTTGTTCATGAGTTTGAGGCAAGGATTTAGCCTACAGCTAGTGAGCGTCCATACCGAGAGAAGTCGCCCAACCTAGAGACAAAACCCTGGAGGTAAAACAGCCTAGGCAAGCTCTGGAGGCAAAGCAGCAAATTCCCCACCTCCCCACCTCCCCACCTCCCCACTTCCCCACCTCCCATCCCCACCCCGACGCAAGCGCTGAATCCATCGTCCGGGTTATCATCTCAAAACGAGGCGAGGGTTGTTTTCCCCTCGTCTTCCTCCTGTTTCTTCGACCCATCCGGGCGCAATCCCTGTGACCTCTAGTCTAATTGCCTTCCTGCCGCTGCTTGCCCAGGCCGGTCCCATTCTGGGAGAAGTTTGGATCGATCTGAGTGTGCTGGTTTTGAT
>JBJTUI010000643.1:0-5733 GCA_046080625.1 Elainella sp.
CCATGCCAGCTAATGTCGGGATAGCCGACGTGCAAATAGTCTTCATGGCGAAAGTATTCGCGGTTGCGCAGCACTGGATGCCGATGGCGAAAGGCAATACAGTTTTTGACGAACCGAAAGAAAGCAGCATTGACCCGCAGCAAATTCCAGTCGAGCCAGTTGAGCTCCGAGTCGTGGCAGTAGGTGTTGTTGTTGCCGTTCTGGGAGCGGCCCATCTCATCGCCCATCAGCAGCATCGGCACGCCCTGGCTCACCATCAGAATAGCGATGGCGTTGCGCATTTGCCGACGGCGCAGTTCTAGAATTTCTGGATCGTTCGTAAATCCTTCAACTCCGCAGTTCCAGCTATCGTTCTCATTTGAGCCATCCCGGTTTTCTTCGCCGTTGGCTTCGTTGTGTTTATGGTTATAGGAAACCAGATCGGCCAGCGTAAATCCATCGTGGGCCGTGATGAAGTTGAGGGAGCTATCTACCGAGCGTCCGGCTTTGGCATATAGATCGGGCGAACCTTGCAGTCGTTGAGCCATGGCGGAGGCTTTGCCGGTGCCTTTGATGAACTTTCGCACATCATCGCGGTATTTCCCGTTCCATTCCCCCCAGCGATCGTAGTTGGGGAAAGATCCGACCTGATACAGTCCACCCGCGTCCCAGGCTTCGGCCACCAGCTTGCAGTTGGCCAGGATCGGGTCATAGGCCAGGGTCTCCAGCAGCGGCGGATTAGCCAGCGGTTCACCATTCGGGCTGCGGCCCAAAATCGAGGCCAGATCAAACCGAAAGCCGTCGATGTGGTATTCCGAGGCCCAGTAGCGCAGGCAGTCTAGCACAAACACGCGCACCACCGGATGGTTACAGTTCAGGGTGTTGCCGCAACCGCTGTAGTTGAGGTAGTGGCCATCGGGCGACAGCATGTAGTAAGTTTTGTTGTCCAACCCCCGAAACGAGATGGTGGGGCCATGTTCGTTGCCTTCTGCCGTATGGTTGAACACCACATCCAGCATCACCTCAATGCCGTTCTGATGCAGCGCCTTGATCAGGGATTTCAATTCTGTCACCTGGCCACCCCGGTCGCCAGAGGCCGCATAGGCCGCTTTGGGCGCATAGAAACCGATGGTGCTGTAGCCCCAGTAGTTAAACAGCGGTTCACCCGTGAGCGGGTTGTGGCGCGGGTTGTCCAACTCGTCAAACTCAAACACAGGCATCAGCTCGACGCAGTTAATTCCCAATTCTTTCAGATAGGGAATCTTTTCTTGCAGGCCTGCGAACGTGCCCTGATATGGGGCGGAGACATGGGCAGAAGCATGGCGGGTAAAGCCCCGTACATGCATTTCGTAAATGATCAGATCTTCCGCCGGGATTTCCAAAGGCCGATCGCCTTCCCAGTCAAACTCGTCACTGACGATCTGACCCCGGTGGGGATAGTCCCCATGATCTTTGATGGGGGCACCCCAGACATCCCGTCCGCCGATACTCTTCGCGTAGGGGTCGAGCAGAATCCGGCTGCTGTCAAACCAATGTCCCGCCTTGGGGTTAAGCGGCCCATCCACCCAGTAGCCATATTCTAGATTTTCGTAGTCCAGCCCCATGACAATCATGCTGACCACGTTGCCCATGCGAAACTCGCGCACAAACGGAATTTCGGCAAAGGGCTGGGGTTCCCCCTTGTGGTACAGAACCAGCGTGGCTGCGGTAGCGTGATTCGAGTAGATCGAAAAATTGATGCCACCTGGAACGGGCGTTGCGCCAAACGGAAAGGGCTGGCCGTGGCGCAGCTTAAACTTACCGTAGGCATAGGTTTGATGAATGGTCATGACAGAATCACAGCAGAGGGGAAAACGGAAGGGACAGTCGGAAGTATTTTACATTCGCCATGATCGCCGATCTATTGCCAAAGGTTGGTAAAGGGTAGTACCAAGCGGCAGGTCGAAAAGGCGATGCAGATCCTTGTAAACCTGGGTAAAGCTGGTAAAGCTGGGCTTGATTCAACTGAAGCTGGCATCAGGGAGGACAAAGGGCAAGCCCTCTGGTGGGAGAGCAACCTCAACCCCCATCCTATAGAGCATTGCACCACCTGACTCAGATCCTCAGAATCCCCAGCGCTGTGAACAAGCTTGCATCGTTCATTATCCGACTTCTGGTGTCAATCTTCTGGTATCAAGCGCATCTGGGGGTTAGCAGAACTAGGCTCGCCTCCCAGACTGGCCTCCCGGACTGGTCTCCCATGTCGCCCCAGGGCCGTGACTTGACGTCCGTAATTCGTGATACTACATTTGTAGTATAAATTGTAGTATATCTGGGTTGGTAGATCGGGCCGGTAGATCGGGCTGGCCAAATAACCCAGGGGAATCCCCCAGGTCAAACGCCCTGTCAGCGCCGAAAATCTTGATAGAACCGGGCTGGAGGCTCTGATCACAGCGATTCGCTTCGGGGAAGCCGCAGCGCTTAGATTGAATACAGAAAGCACAAACGAGAACCAAGATAGCGAGATAAACAGAGGATATTCGAATCATGGCTTACGAACAGCTCAAACTCTCTACGTCAGTCCCGGTGCTGTCCTGGGCCAACCACGACCTGGGATCCGACGAAACCAAAATGGCTAAAAATGTCGCTTCCCTGCCCTTCGTGTTCAAGCATGTTGCGCTGATGCCCGACGTGCATCTGGGCAAAGGGGCGCTGGTGGGTTCGGTAGTTGCCACCAAGGATGCGATCCTGCCTGCGGCGGTCGGGGTAGACATCGGCTGCGGCATGTGCGCCGTCAAGACGCCCTTCCGGGCCGAACAGCTTGAGGGCAAGCTGAAGCAAATTCGCCGCGACATTGAGGCCAGCATTCCGGTCGGCTTCAACGACAACCGCGAGGTCGAGAAATCCGTGACCAACTGGCAGGGCTGGCGCGACTTCAAGGATCTGCACCCTGGCGTGCAAACCCTGGAGGCCAAGGCGATGAAGCAGATGGGCTCCCTGGGCGGCGGCAACCACTTTATTGAGGTTTGCCTGGACGCCGAAGACCAAGTCTGGCTGATGCTGCATTCTGGCTCACGCAATATCGGCAACATGCTGGCCCAGCGCCATATCGAGACGGCCAAAACTCTGATGAAGCTGAGCGAAGTCAAGCTACCCGACCCGGAACTGGCCTACTTCGTCCAGGGCACCCCCGAGTTTGCTGCCTACTGGCACGACCTTCAGTGGGCTCAGAACTACGCCCAGTTCAACCGCGACGTGATGATGGCCCGCTTCCAGCGCGTGGTGGAAAAGCATGTGGCGGGCGGTAAGCCGACCAAGCCCCTGCTCCAGGTCAACTGCCACCACAACTACGCCGAGAAGGAAGTTCACTACGGTGAAGATGTCTACGTCACCCGCAAGGGAGCCGTGCGCGCCCGCGAAACCGACTACGGCATCATCCCCGGTTCTATGGGGGCCAAGTCCTTCATCGTCAAAGGTAAAGGCAACTGCGAGAGCTACTGCTCCTGCTCCCACGGGGCCGGACGCCTGATGTCTCGCAACAAGGCCAAAAATACCTACAGCCTGGACGACCTGATCCAGCAGACCGCCGGGATCGAGTGTCGCAAGGACGAAGGCGTAATCGACGAAATCCCGGCAGCCTACAAGCCGATCGACCAGGTGATGGCTAACCAGGCCGACCTAGTTGAGGTAGTGGCAACCCTGAGACAGGTGGTTTGTGTGAAGGGCTAGGGCATAGGGGAATGGAGGTAGAGGTAATTTGCTGACAGGCTTCAAGGAGTCAGAGCAGAGCCACCCAGCAGCTCCTCTACTTCCCACCTTCTCTACTTCCCTTCTCCTCTACTCCTCACCACCCTAAGGCCGAGGACTAGCTGCCGGACTGGGTTGCGGGCTGGAAGAAGCTGCCGGACTGGCTGCCGGACTGGCTGCTGGACTAGCTCCTGAACTGGCGGGGCCGGGCTGAATTTTGTAGCTGTTAACGATGGTTTCGGCGTCGGTGTTGTAGCCCTGGTAGGGTTTGTTGATGCCAAACAGGTTGAGGACAAAAATCGTGTTGCCGCGCTGTTCGACAATACTGACCGCATCCAGGGTGTTGCCGGTTTTATCTTTGCCGGTCCAGTCGATGCGGATGCTGCCGTCGGGCTGGGGTTGGGTGGTTTGCCAGCTCACCTGCTGGAGGCGGTTGGTCATCTCGGCCTTGAGCGAAGCTTCGAGCTGTTGGCTGCTGAGCTGCTTGCCCTCAGCTGAACCGTAGTCTACCGACCCGGCAAAGCTCTGGTCGCGGGAGACGAAGGCGACGCCGCTGGGGGTGCCTTTGTGGGTATAGCCTTTGGGAAAGGAAATCTGAAACAGTCCGGTTTTCTCGCGAAACGTCTGGAGCTGGGGGGAGGGGCTGACCGAGGGCGAGGGCGCAGGAATCGTGGGGCTAGGGGAAGGCACCAGGGCGGGCGAGGGCGAGGGCGCAACTTCGGCTACGGGTTGTTGGGTGCAGCCAATCAGCGGCATCAGGGCAGCCAGCGCTACCAGACCGGTTTTCCAGCGGCGGCCTGGGGAAATTTTCCAGTTGCTCAACATAGCCTCCTGATAGCCTCCTGCTTGTTAACGCGGCTCGAATTGAATAAGCCCTGAATAGGGTTCTTACTGTTTTTACACCGGCTCTTCTGGTGATTCCGGTCTAGCTTCGGGCTTGAGCAGCGGGAAGGCGATCACGTCTCGAATGCTGGCGCAGTCGCAGAGCAGCATGATCAGCCGGTCGATGCCCATGCCCATGCCGACGGTGGGGGGCAACCCGTATTCTAACGCCGTCAAAAAGTCTTCATCGACGCTCTGGGCTTCCAGATCTCCAGCCGCTTTGCGGGCCGCCTGGGCCTCGAACCGCTGGCGCTGGTCGATTGGGTCGGTCAGCTCCGAGAAGCCGTTGGCCGTTTCGCGCCCGACGATGAACAGCTCGAACCGCTCTACCAGTCCGGGTTTGCTGCGGTGGGGTTTGGCCAGGGGCGAGATCTCCACCGGATAGTCGGTGATAAAGGTGGGCTGGATCAGGGTGGCCTCGACGGTCTGTTCAAAGGCTTCGTTCAGCAGGCGGCCAATCGAGTCACAGTCCTTGATGTCTTTGATTCCGGCAGCCTGGGCGGCGGCTTTGGCCTGCTCCAGCGAGGCAAACTGGCTGAAGTCCAAACCGGTTTTTTCCTGGACTGCCTCGTGCATGGTGATGCGTCGCCAGGGTGGGGTCAGGTCGATCGCCTCGCCTTGGTAGCTGATTTGCAGCGAAGGCAGCACGGCCTGGGCAGCGGCTACAATCAGCTCCTCCACGGTGGTCATCATGTCCTGATAGTCGCCGTAGGCCTGGTACATCTCAATTGAGGTGAACTCCGGGTTGTGGCGGGTTGAAACCCCTTCATTGCGAAAGATGCGGCCCATCTCGTAAACCCGCTCGAAGCCGCCCACCACCAGCCGCTTCAGGTGCAGCTCGGTGGCAATCCGCAGGTACAGCTCCATCTCCAGCGTGTTGTGGTAGGTGATGAAGGGGCGGGCATCGGCTCCCCCAGCCTCGGTCATCAAAACCGGCGTTTCGATCTCCAGAAATCCCCGGCTATCGAGATAGCGCCGAATTGCTGCCGTCACCAGCGCCCGCTTGCGGAAGGTGTCCCGCACTTCTGGATTGACGATCAGATCCACATAGCGCTGGCGGTAGCGCTTTTCCACATCGGTGATGCCGTGCCATTTGTCGGGCAGGGGCAGCAGAGTTTTGGTCAAGATTTCGTAGTGGCTGACATA
>JBJTUI010000644.1:0-9272 GCA_046080625.1 Elainella sp.
ATGCAATTTGCCAGCAGCACGCTCAGCCAAATCAAGCTGATGAGTTTTGATGAGCAGACCCACCTGATGCGGGATCTGGCCAGCCGCACCGACCGACCGATCTGCCGGATCTATGCCACCTGGTCGGTGAATATCAAGCTGGGCTTCTGGTTCCAGTTGGGCAAGTGGATGGAGGAGGGGCTTGTCACCCCGATCCCGGAGGGCTACCGGCTCTCGGCCAACGCTTCGGCGGTGCTGCAAGCGATTCGGGCGGTTGATCCGGGCCAGCAAATCACGATTCTCCGCAATGCCGTAGTAGATATGGGCTTTGATCCAGCCAAACTGGAGAACTACAGCCCCGTAGCAGAACCCCTGGCCCCGCCGAAAGACAAAGCGGAGCGCACCTCTATTCCGGCAATTCCCGGTGTGGAAAGCCCGGTAATTCTGGAATATATGGACAATCTCAATGCCAACGACTTTGATGCCCTGATCCAGCTGTTTGCCCCGGATGGCGCGCTCCAGCCTCCCTTCCCGCGGCCCGTCGTCGGTCAAGCTGCCCTGCTGCGCTTTTTCCGGGAGGATTGCCAGAACCTCAGACTGCTGCCAGAGCGGGGCATCACCGAACCCGCTGAAGAGGGCTACACCCGCATCAAGGTGACGGGACAGGTGCAGACGCCCTGGTTTGGCCGCGATGTGGGCATGAACGTGGCCTGGCGCTTCCTGCTCGATCCAGACAACAAGATCTTCTTTGTGGCGATTGACTTGCTCGCCTCTGCGAAAGAGCTGCTCAATCTGGCCCCGACCAATCAGCATTAGCTCAAATCTCTCTGATACCAATTCTTTTGAAGCTGCACAAAACCACTGTGGGTCAAGGGGGCTAATCCCCCTTGTGGGGACGGAGCCCCCACAGCCCTCGTTTTATGCAGGCTCATAGAAAATTGGTATGAATGGGGTTGCTGAATTCCTGAGTAAAAAGTAAACTTTTGTAAAGATATCAGCAATAATAGATCTGCTGGCTTTTGCTGGCAGATAAATGGGTCTTTAGCAATACAGGTTATGGACATTCAGCAGGTTGAGAGTAGCGCCGAGGGGCTTGAGCACGGCTGGTCGCTTCCGGAGCAGGAAATTGCTCGTCGGGTGTTTGACCTGGCCTACAAGCGAGAAACTGCCGAGCTAATTCAGACGGTTTCGGCGCAGGCTGGGTCCATCACTGAAGCTCAGGACATGTGGCGCTTAAACGATTTCCTCAGCGCCAAGCGCCATGAGGTAGATGGCAAGTACGACTTCCGCTATCCGTTTCTGCTCGTGGTGTTCGCCCGCCTCGTCAAGGAAGGCTGGGTTCAAATTCAGGAGCTAGAAGGTTTAGACCCCAGCAAACGAGCCAAAATCTCCGCCCTGTCCAGAATGTAGGTTCTGTACCCCGTCGCCCACTGCCCTGCTGCCCACCGTCCTGTTGTCCTCTGTCCTGCAGTCAGCTGTAGCTGACAGGGGCAGCGCTCCGTATGATAAGAGGGGCAACCCAGACGAGGTTCAGGTGAGGGCGATGGAATTTCGAGCTGAGCAGCCAGCAGACCTGAAGGTGATTCGCGAAGTCAACCTTGCTGCCTTTGGCCGGGACAACGAGGCCAATCTGGTAGAACAGCTGCGCGGTTTATCCTCTGTGGTGTCGTTTGTGGCAGCCGAGTCGGGACAGATTATCGGCCATA
This sequence comes from Elainella sp., assembly GCA_046080625.1. GTDB lineage: Bacteria > Cyanobacteriota > Cyanobacteriia > Elainellales > Elainellaceae > Elainella. The sequence goes on from JBJTUI010000644.1 coordinate 1,686, forward strand.
TCCTGTTTAGCCCGGTTGAGGTTGTCGGAAACTGCGGGGCTTTGCCCATTTGGGGACTCGCGCCACTGGCGGTCCTGCCTGCCTATCAGCGTCGGGGCGTGGGCAGTTTGCTGGTGCGGCAGAGTCTGGCGGCCTGTACCGAGCTGGGCTGTGGTGCAGTTGTTGTGCTGGGCAACCCGGCTTTCTATTCCCGGTTTGGCTTTGTTACGGCGAAACCCAAAGGGCTAACCTGCGAGTATGAGGTGCCAGACGAGGCGTTTATGGTGCTGGGACTGAAACAGGACGCGTTAATTGAATGCAGCGGTAGGGTCAGATATCGACCAGAGTTTCAGAACTGTGAATAGTTTTTTCCTAATGCTAGACATCACTTTGTAGGTGCTTTAAGACTGAAGTGACTACTCAGCTTCTAACGCTCCAGCTATGCAGCGAGTCACTTCTGCGGCCATTTCTGGCTTGGCCGAATCGTAGGCGACCAGGCCTTCCTCGGTGTCGCTGAGGCTGGCGAGCAGTTCACCCGCCGCATTCCAGACTGCCGACTGACCGCCTGCAATTGAGTTGTCGCATGGGCCGATGCAGTTGGCCATAAACACCGTCATGCCATATTGCTGGGCGATGGCGGCGAGGCGTTTGGCGGCGTTGATCACGCCCGAGTGGGTTTTGGCGACGCTAGTCAGGTAGATCGCGGCTCCGCTGGCCTGGGCGGCCTCAGCATGTTGCGGCACAGAGAGTTCGTAGCAAATGGCGGGCGCAATCTGACCTGCCAGCAGGACTTGAGCAACTCCCGGCACAAAGAACGGGTCTTCGTCGCTGTGCAGGTAGCGCTTGGAGTAGACCTGAACTGGCTGATCGGGCTGGAAGATCAGCATGGAGATGCGAATGCCCGACTCACTAACAGTCGGCACCCCGACACAAATGGTCATCCGGTGGGTCTGGGCCAGGGTTTGCAGGTTCAAAAACCGGCGGTCGTCAGCAGTGGTGGCCAGGTCGTTGGCTAGGGTGGGTTCATAGCCCGTCAGCGACAGCTCGGGGAAGACAATCAGCTCGACCTGACGGGAGGCGGCCAGGTTGATCAGCTGCTCGTGGCGGGCCAGATTGCTGGAAATGTTGCCGCTCTCGGGCCGGAACTGGGCGACGGCGATTTTCATGGGCCACCGTTGGGGAAGGAGTTTAGCCCAAACTATAGCCCAAAAGCCCAAACCCCAGGCCGGAGGCCAGATGCCTGGACGAATAATTTAACGGCTGTAGAGCTGGGTCAGCTGACGCAACCGCTGGCTGAGTTCGGGGCTGAGCAGATTTGGGTCGGTGAATCGCCAGCGCCACTGGCCGTCGTTATAGCGCGGGTCGTTCATCCGGGCGCGTCCGTCTAGGCCCAGCAGGTCTTGCAGCGGCAGGATGGCCAGATCGGCCACCGAGGCCAGCGCCACCTGGATAAACAGCCAGTTGATCCCTTGGATCTGGTCGGGGCTGGCGTAGCCAAAATAGGCGGCCAGATGGTTCTTGGTCGCCTGGTCGGCGCTCTGCCACCAGCCAATCGCCGTATCGTTGTCGTGGGTGCCGGGATAGACCACGCAGTTGGGGATATAGTGGTGGGGCAGATAGGCGTTGCTGGGGTCGCCGCCAAAGGCAAACTGGAGAATCTTCATGCCGGGAAAGTTGAACCGGTCGCGCAGCAGTTCGACTTCGGGAGTGATGATGCCCAGATCTTCGGCCATCACGGGCAAACTGCCCACAGCTGCCTCCAGCACCTCGAAGAATTTAGCGTCTGGCCCCTTGATCCATTCGCCGTTCATGGCGGTGGTTTCGCCGCCGGGCACCTGCCAGTAGGCTTCGAAGCCTCGGAAATGGTCAATCCGCACAATATCGACGTAGAGCAGCGTGGCCTTGAACCGATTCACCCACCAGGCGAAGTTGGTCTGGGCCATTTTGTCCCAATCGTAGACCGGGTTGCTCCAGAGCTGGCCCGTGGCGCTGAAATAGTCGGGCGGTACGCCTGCCATGAAAGCCGGATCGTAGGTTTCGGGGTCGAGCTTGAACATATCCGGCGCGGCCCAGACGTCAGCGCTGTTGTGGCAGACGTAGATCGAAATGTCGCCGACGATTTGAATTCCCTTGTCGTTGGCGTAGCGGCGCAGCCTTGCCCACTGCTCGAAGAACTTGAACTGCACAAACCGATGGAACCGAATTGGCTCGGCCAGGGTTGCGGCGGCTGCCGCCAGAGCTTCTGAGTCGCGGCGCGCTAGCGGCCTGTCCCAGCTGTTCCAGGGTTGTTCCTGGTTGGCCTCAAACAGGGCCATAAACAGCACGTAGTCATCCAGCCACCAGGCTTGCTCCTGGCAGAACTGATCGTAACGACTGGTCGGCTGAAACCGCTCGAAGGCTTGACGCAAATAGGTGAATTTGTGGGGCATCACTTGGGCAAAGTCTACCCTGGCGTAGGCTGGTTCGCCCTCGGCTGGGGGGAGCGGCGTCAGGCTGGCGGCGTCGAGCAGTCCCTCCTGGGCCAGCTGATCCAGGTCGATCAGCAGCGGATTACCCGCAAAGCTGCTGAAGTTCATGATGTAGGGCGAATGCTCTAGCCCCGTCGGCCCCAGCGGCAGCACCTGCCACAGCTTCTGGCCACTCTGCTCCAGAAAATCGATGAACTGGTAGGCGGCCTGCCCCAGATCGCCAATTCCAAACCGGCTGGGTAGACAGGTGGGGTGTAGTAAGATGCCACTTGCGCGTTGAAAAGCCATGCTCTGAATGATGTCCTGTGTAAGGTGAACCAGAAGAAAATTAATTGATTAAGCCAATCGGAGTCAAACCAAAAACTAATCAGTCGGTGAACGTTATTGTGCGAGAATTGCGGGGTCAGGAGTTTAGCCTGGTCAGGCGCTCAACCAAAGCCGACGTCAGGGAGTATAGAGGGCAAGCCCTCTGGCGGGGCTACAGCCCCAAATCTCCACCGATCCTCCAGATCATCGCATCGGCCTGCTGAGCACGGGCCTGCTGATCGCCTACTCTAAGCTTCTAGCCGAATTCCTGCTAAATCCCGGTTGGCTCCCTGTTGAATCAGTTTACTGAGCAGACTTTCTGCGTTGGCATCTCTTTCTGCCTTGGCAGCTACGGTCTGCCAGGGGGCGGGTTGCCATATACAACCTACAGAGCTTGACTGAGTCTGTAAACCCCTTCTTCATAACGTTTATACGAACTGCCCGGGATTCGTTTAAAAAGATAGGATGAAGCCACCGTATTCCCTCTAGATTCGGCAAATTCCTTCCTTAGAATGAGGACAGCTGAGCTAAAGTTACGTAGCGTCTCTAACGTTTCTTTAGTTAGCTGCTTAATTTGTTAGGTTGGCTAGCCCAGTTTAGCCATTGGCCAAGACTGGTCGGCTCGACCCACCCAGTTGATATTGACTCCTGAAAGTTTACGTCTGGTTCGGGGTGATCAGATTTAGGTTTACTAACCCAGAGATAATAGCTTGACTGATAAAACCCGCGTTTTGGTGGCCAGAAGCCGCAGCTCTAAAACCGCAACCCGCCTCTGTGGGTTAAGCGAGTCGGCAGAGGCTGGCTTGGCTGGTACAGCCGTGGTTTAGCCGCCGCAAAAGGTTTGTCAGTTGGGTTTTGCCCGCCAATTGGAACAGCGCTGATTAACCATCACCCAGGAATACTTATACCGCTGGCACTGTTACAGTTCACCTGCGCCTGTATTTCAGACAACTGTGTTCCTTAGAACCTTCACTCGGTACTCTGGATTTTGTACTCTGTACAATCTGCATGCTGTACACCGTCTGCAAGGCACCTGATAGAGAGCACCGCAGTCCCGATTTGCCAGAAGGGCTAATTGTGCCAAAAAGGCTAATTGTGCCAAAAAGGCTAATTGCACCCAAAAGGGCGAATTTGCCAGAAGGACTAATTTGCCAAAAGGGCTAGAGGATGCCCAGTTGAATCTGCTCACGGCTGAAGCTGTGGGATTCCGTTCCGCTAGGGCTTGAGTGCTCGCGATTGGGCCGTGGGGTTTCCCGATTCGAGATCTGATTTGGCTCATCAATGTCAATGGCGGCAGTAATTGCTACTGTCGAAGTTGGACATGAGAGCGCCTCCTCTTGTTTCCATTAAAGTTTGCTACTTTTCCACCCCTGACCGATTTAGCCCGGCGGACTGGGATAGGACAATTGTTGTTGACCTCACGAGGAATTGGACCGTAGACATGCAGCGATCGACTCTGAACGATGACCCCCTCTGGTTTAAAGATGCCATCATCTACGAATTGCCGGTAAAAGCTTTTGCCGACAGCGATGGCGACGGAATTGGCGATTTTCGCGGTCTGACCGAACGGCTCGACTATATTCAAGATCTGGGAGTGACGGCCATTTGGCTGCTGCCGTTCTTCCCTTCACCGATGCGAGACGACGGCTATGACGTGGCCGATTTCAACACGATCAACCCGATCTACGGCAACCTCCAGGATTTTCAGACGCTTCTAGATGAGGCCCATCAGCGCGGCATTCGCGTCATCGTCGAGCTGATCGTCAACCACACCTCCGATCAGCATCCCTGGTTTCAGCGGGCCAGACGAGCCGCGCCAGGCAGCAGCGAGCGCGATTTCTATGTCTGGAGCGATTCGTCCCAAAAATACAAAGGGGTACGGATCATCTTCAAAGACTTCGAAACTTCTAACTGGACCTGGGACCCGGTCGCCCAGGCCTACTACTGGCACCGCTTCTACTCGCACCAGCCCGACCTCAACTACGAGCACCCGGACCTGCAAAAGGCGATCTTTGACGTGGTGGACTACTGGCTGGGCATGGGTGTAGACGGCCTGCGGATGGATGCCGTGCCCTACCTCTACGAAGAAGAAGGCACAATCTGCGAAAACCTGCCCCGCACCCATGGCTTTTTGAAGGCGCTGCGCGACCATGTAGACCAGCATTTCCCCAACCGGATGCTGCTGGCCGAAGCCAACCAGTGGCCAGAAGACGCGGCTGCCTACTACGGTGAGGGCGACGAGTGCCACATGAATTTCCATTTCCCCCTGATGCCGCGCCTGTTTATGTCGCTGCGGATGGAGGACAGTTTCCCAATCATCGACATTTTGCAGCAGACGCCCCAGATTCCCGACAACTGCCAGTGGGCGCTGTTTCTGCGTAACCACGACGAACTCACCCTGGAAATGGTGACGGACGAAGACCGGGACTACATGTACCGCGTCTATGCCCAGGACCCCCAGGCCCGAATTAACCTGGGAATTCGTCGCCGTCTGGCCCCGCTGCTCAGCAACAACCGCCGTCGGATTGAGCTGCTGAACAGCCTGCTGCTGTCGCTGCCCGGTACGCCCGTGCTCTACTATGGCGACGAAATCGGCATGGGCGACAATATCTACCTGGGCGACCGCAACGGGGTGCGGACACCAATGCAGTGGAGCGCCGACCGCAACGCCGGGTTTAGCCGCGCCAATCCCCAGAGGCTGTTTTTACCCACGATCGTCGATCCGGAATACAACTACGAAACCGTAAACGTCGAGGCCCAGCGGGCCAACCCCAACTCGCTCTGGTGGTGGATGAAGCGCTTGATCGCCACGCGCAGCCGCTATCAGGCGTTTGGGCGCGGTACCTTTGAGCTGCTCTACCCGGAAAATCGCAAGGTGCTGGCCTTTACCCGCACCTACCAGGGCGAGCATATTCTGGTGGTGGCCAACCTGTCCCGGTTTGTCCAGGCGGTGGAGCTGGATCTGACGGCGTTTCAGGGCACAGTGCCCGTCGAAATTTTTGGTCGCACCGAGTTTCCTGCCGTCACCGAACATCCCTACTTCCTCAGCTTGGGGCCGCACGCTTTCTTCTGGTTCACCTTGCAGCAGCAGTCGAGTGCGGTCTACCTGCCCCGGCCCCAGACTGAACTGCCCACCCTTCAGGTCAACGGCGACTGGCGCGCCATCTACGACCGGCCCGAAACCCGCAAGGGGCTAGAGGCTCTGCTGCCCGAATATCTGCGCCGCTGTTCCTGGTTCCACAAATCCAAAATTCTCCAGTCCGTTCAGCTGGTGGATGCGATTCCGGTCAGCCTACCTGCCGAGAGCGGCACTCCCAGACCGGACGGCGAGCCGTTTGCGGCCTACGATATTGTGCTGGTGCGGGCTGACTACACGGAAGGCATGCCCGAGACCTTTGTGCTGCCGCTGGCCTATGTGCCCAACACCACCAGCCACTGTGACGCTCTGGCCCTGGTTGAGGGAGCCTCGGGTAAGGGGCTGCTGATTGACGCTCTGGGCGACCGGGCCTTTCTGGAAATTCCGCTGCAGGCCGTGGTGCATAAGGCGCGCTATGCCGGGAAGGCAGGCCAGCTGGTGGCCACCGTCACCGAGGCGTTCGCCCAGTTCTGGCAGGCGGATCAACCGATTGAACCCCACCTGCTGCGCGGTAGCCATACCAACGCCCTGATTGCCTACGGCCCTTCGGCGGAAGGCGGTTCGTCCCACAGCCGCTATTTGCTGAAGCTGTTCCGCCAGGTGGATGAATGCATCAACTCGGATCTGGACATCAGCCGCTTTTTGACCCAGACCTCAGAGCAGACCAACCCGGACGTGCTGTTTGCCCCGGTGCTGGGGGCGCTGGAATATCAGCGGCGTGGTGTAGAACCTATGACAATCGGCATGTTGCAACACTATGTGCCCGACGCCTGCGACACCTGGTCCTATGCGCTCGACAGCCTGCGCGACTGCTTTGAGCGGGTGATGGTGTCCCAGCCCGACCTCAGCCAGCTAGTGATGCCGTCCGACATTTTGACGAAGGCACTGACGGCGGAAATCCCCGATCTGGCCTATGAGTTAATCGGCTCCCAGCTCAAGGCGGCGGAGCTTTTGGGCCAGCGCACGGCGGAACTGCATCTGGCCCTAGCCGCAAAGGTAGACAACCCCGACTTCGCCCCCGAAGCCTTTTCCTCCTTCTACCAGCGCTCGATCTACCAGTACATGCGCAACCACGCGGGTCGTGTCCTGCTCCAGCTGCGCAAACAGGCGAAAACCCTGCCCAGCGACATTCAGCCCGCCGCCCGGACGGTGTTGGGCCACTGGGAAGACCTGCTCAGCCGCTTCAAGACCGTACTGGATTTGCAGATTACGGCGATGCGGATTCGCTGCCACGGCAACTATCACCTGGAGGAGGTGCTCTATACCGGCAAGGACTTTGTGATTGTGGACTTTGAGGGAGAACCCAACCGCCCCCTCAGCGAACGGCGGATGAAGCGTTCCCCCCTGCGCGATATCGCCGGCATGATCCAGTCCTTTTACTACGCCTCCCAGGTAGCCCTGCGCCACCAGATGGAGACGGGTCTGGTGCGGCCTGAACACCGGCCTACGATGCAGCTCTGGGGCCGGTTCTTCCATGCCTGGGTGACGGTGGCCTTCCTGAAGCGCTATGTCGAGACGGCGGCGGATGCGGCGTTCCTGCCGACCAGCCACCAGGAGATGCAGGTGCTGCTGGATGCCTACCTGCTGGAAAAGGCGGTGTACGAGCTGGGCTATGAGTTGACGAATCGCCCCGACTGGGTTGATATTCCGCTCCAGCGGGTGATTGAGCTGCTGCAACCCCCGGCCATCAAGGACTGG
>JBJTUI010000645.1:0-4699 GCA_046080625.1 Elainella sp.
CTCTCCTCCACCCCCCACCCCCCCATCTCCCCACCCCCCCATCTCCCCACCTCCCCATCCCCCCACCTCCCCACCCCTCACCCACCTAGACTCCCAAGGCCAAGCCCAAATGGTAGACGTCTCGGCCAAAGCCAGCAGCTTGCGTCGAGCCATCGCTGCCGGTCAGGTGCGAATGCAGGCTGCTACCCTGGCCGCAATTCAGAGCGGCAATGCGCCCAAGGGAGATGTGCTGGGAACGGCGCGTCTGGCCGGTATCATGGCGGCTAAACAGACAGCAAATTTGATTCCGCTCTGCCACCCGCTGCCGCTGCAAAAAGTGGAGGTGCAGATCACGCCTGATCCGGACCTGCCGGGATACCAGATCCGGGCCGAGGTCAAAACCAAGGCCGAAACCGGCGTAGAAATGGAAGCCCTGACCGCCGTTTCCGTGGCGGCTCTCACTCTCTACGACATGGCCAAAGCCCTGGAAAAATCCATGCAGATCGAGGCGATTCGGCTTGTTGAGAAAACGGGGGGCAAGTCGGGTGATTATCAGGGTTAGGCCAGGGTGGAGCTAAGGTGAGGCCAAATAGTTACGCCCACCCGTCTCGGTCTACTCCAGGGCATGCAGTAAAATTCGCAGCAGCGCTTCTAGATCTTCCGGGACGCGGTAGGAGTTGAGGATCTGCTGAACCTGCTGGCTAGAACGAAACAGGCGACCAAACTGCCACAGAGTACCTGTGGTGACCGCACCCAGTAAAATTGGCTGAAGGTCAACAGGTGGCGCAGCGGTCCATTGGTCAAACGCTACGAGCTGAGCAGCCAGCTGATTGAAACCGTTCTCCATATCGTCGCGTTTTGCTTCAATAATCACCAGGGCAGGCGGTTTTTGCAGCAAATAATCCAGCGTACCGAATAGTTTGGCGGTCTTAAGCGGATATTCATAGCTGAGGCGAGATTTGACACGCCGCACCAGAAATTTGGCAATGCTGGAAACAATGGTTTCACGGCGAGCCTGCTCGTTATCCAGATCGGTGTAGGGCAGCACCTCCTGAAATTCTTGATGCAGCGGCTCGATGTTTAATTCGCCTCTGTAAATCGGCAATTCCACAAAGGCGCGCTCGAACCGATAGCCCAGATCGGGAACTAAATCAGCCGGACTGACGTTTAGCTCGAAAATTTGCGAAAACGAGTAGGGACGATCTTCCAGAATTTTCATAGGCCACTCAATTCCTGTTCGCCCCTATCTCCTAAGCAGCTGGGTTTAATTAAACCAAAGATGGGATGAGTGCAGAGGGGCTGCCCTCTGCTGGGGGCGTAGCTCCTGCACTCTCCACTGTTAATCCGTAGTTGATTGATCTGGAAACCGCTGTAATTCAATCGAAATTATTCAATCGAGATCATTCAATCGAAATCGATTGGGGACCGTTGCCGTTGGCGCTGGGTGGGGGAGCTTGGTAGGAACCAGAAGCTTTGTCTAGCCAGCCCTTCACCGGGTCTTCGGCCAGATTCAAACGCAAAAGCCCCGAGACGAAGCCGCCGAGAAACGCGACTGGATAGCTGGTGAGCTGTTGGGCCAGGGGGGTGAGTTCGTCGATGAACATGCTAAACGGCTGGATTGTTCTGTGAGACAGCTCATCGATCCTAGCGCAGAGTCTCGCCAGGCAGGCAGTTCACCGCGACATTTGCCTCTTCTAGGGTTGAGGACGGATCACCCAGAGGATTGGGGCGGGTGCTGTGCGGTCAAACAGGTTTCCAGGGTTTTGAGGAGTTCCTTGTCCAGGTAGGGCTTGGTCAGGTAGGCCGCAGCCCCCAGCTGTTTGGCCAACTGACGATACTTGATGCCGCTGCGGTAGGTCAGAATCAGCACCGGGCGCGTCATGCCCTGCTGCTGACAGCGGCTGAGAAATTCGATCCCGTTCATCCGGGGCATTTCGATATCGCAAATCACGGCGGCAATCGCAGGCCGGAGCCGGAGTTGAGTGAGGGCATCCCAGCCGTCCTTGGCCTGAATCACCTGATACCCGGCCTTGCTGAGGGTGGTCGAGAGGGCATGCCGGATCGTCAGGGAATCGTCTACCACCAGAATCGCCGGAATCTGGGGCAGGGCATGGCTGTGGGGCAGATGGGTGTCCGCAGGGGTTTGGGAAAGCTTCAGCCATTTCTCGATCAGGGCTGGTCCATCTAGCACGGGCGCGAGCCGACCATCGGCCAGAATCGTGCAGCCCGATAGGCCCGCTGGCGGCGCAATCGCGTCATTGAACGGTTTGATCATCAGATCCTGTTCCAAGACGATCTGATCCACCTTCAGGGCAATGATCACCTCTCCGTGCGAGAGCAGCAGCAGCGGAAACTGTTTAGAGCGGCGCTGGCTTTCGGCTGTGGTTTGAAATTCTAGCGGCTCTTCTAGCGATTCACTCAGGCGCGGGTAGCGGTGGTTCAACAGCAGCACCTCGGGATAGATCGGCACAAATCTGCCCTGCCAGTGGTAGAACTGCTGGCCCTGCTCGGTTTGAAACACCTGCTCTGAGGCGACAGTGATCGCTTCCAGCATTTCGACCGGAATCGCCAGCAGGTTGTCCTGGATCGTAAACACCAGCAGTTTGGTAATGGTGAGGGTGAGGGGCAGCCGCAGGGTAAACGTCGTGCCGCGATTGGGCTTGGAATCGACCGTGATCACGCCCTTCAGCGCCTGAATCTGGGACTGAACGGCGTAGAGGCCCATGCCTCGCCCCGAGAGGCTGCTGACCTCGGTCATGGTAGAGAAGCCAGGCGAAAACAAATACTCGTATAGCCGCTGGTCCGGCATGCTAGCTATTTCTGCTGTAGATAGCATGCCCATCGCGCTGATTTTGGCTCGAATCTGCTCAGAGTCGATGCCATGTCCGTCGTCCTGCACCTGCAAATAGGACTGGTTGCCCCGATGCCAGGCCCGAATCGTGATTTTGCCCTGGGCCGGTTTACCCAGCACCTGACGCACCTCTGGTGGCTCAATCCCGTGATCAAAGGCATTCCGCACCAGATGCACCAGCGGGTCGTAGAGCTTTTCCAGGATGGCCTTGTCTACCAGAGTTTGGGTGCCATTGAGTTCCAGCGTCACCTGCTTCTGCTCTCCGGCAGCCAGATCTCGCACCATCCGGGGAAACTGGTTTAGCAGCTCGCTGATTGGCAGCATCTGGGCCTGAAACAAATGGCTCTGCACCTGCTTCAAGGTCTTTCGCTTTTGTTTGTCCAGATGTTGTAGCCGCTGGTCGATCAGCATCAGATCCTGGATGGTTTCGCCCATCTGGGACAGCTCTTCGGCAATCGACTGGGCCGCCATTTGCAGGTGGGCCTGCTGGTTGTTGTAGCGACGGCGCTTGGGGAAGGCCAGGTCTCCTTCTAGGCCGGTTCTGGCTGAAGCTGCTCCTGACACAGCGCCTGAACTGCCCTGGCTATTCGACTGCTGCATCCAGCGGTTCAGGTTGATCGAGAGCTGGCGCACCCGGTTAAAGCAGTGGCCCATCAACTCCAGGGTTTCGACTTGCTGCTCGCGCTGGGAGCGAAAGCGGTTGTCCTGGGTAGCTAATTCACCCACCAGGTTGCTCAACAGCTCTAATCGAGCCCAGTCTTGCCGCAGTCCCATTGAGCGGGGTATGGCTTTTGAGGGCAGCGGCGCGGCCAGTCGGTTGTCTAGGTTGTCTAGGGGCGTAACGGGCGGGTGGGTAGGCGAATCGTCCGCTGTGGGTTCGGCTGCATAGCGCCACCAGCCGGCTCCCTCAAGTGGCGGTTGGGGCTGGGCTGAGTCTGTCTGGGCGGAGCTTGACCCGATGGAGCTTGGTGCGATGGGGCTTGCTGGCTGTAGAGTAGCGTAGAGCTGCTGAAACTCCTGGAGGGCGGTTGTGCCAACTGAACTGGCGGTGGCTGGATTGATCCGCAGCGAGAACAGCGTCTGGTCGGCCAAACCGAGCCAGTCGGGCCAGTCGGCCAGCTCGCCCAGTCCCTTAAAGATCTCCAGCTGGGCTGTCAGGGCGGCGAACAGGCTGGGTGACTCGGGTTGGGCCAGGATGGTTTCCAAGCGCTGTAGGCCCTTTTGCAGGTTCTGGAGAAACGGTGCTGCAACGGCAGGCGGGCTGGCCAGGGCGACAGGTTGAGCCGCAGGTTGGGCCTGAGCGAGGGCAGCAGAGGGCATCAGCGGTAAATCCAGATCCAGCGCCGGACCCGGAGTCGAGGACTGGGCAGCCAGCTTGTCGGCCAGCTCCTGCCAGATCGGGTTGCGGGCGGCGACCGTAGCAATATCGTCGCAGTTGCCGGTTTCAATTTCCTCCAGAAGCGGTGCTCTTAAACAGTCGAAGGCTTGCAGCATCAGGTTTTCCAGCTCCAGGTCTACCACGACGGCAGTCTCGGAGCAGGTCTTGAGGGCGGTTTCGAGCTGATGGGCCAGGGTTTGGATCTGCCGGAGGCCGACACAGGCTGCCCCGCCCTTGATCGAATGGGCGGTTCGCATCAGCTCATGCATCTTGGCGACACTGTGGTCCTGCTGCAAGTCCAGCAGGCCTGTCTCTAGAGTTTGCAGGAGTTCTGGCACCTCTTGCAGAAAAAAGGTTCTTCCAGAATTGCCGTGGTGTCTTTCTACATCTAGTGTGTGGGAACAAGCACGGCTGAGCGCTTATGTCATGATCAGAGCAGATGAGTTTGGGAATAGACATGGACAACCAGTTTCAAATTCCACTCGACCTGC
>JBJTUI010000646.1:0-5738 GCA_046080625.1 Elainella sp.
TGCCCTCGATCATCGGCCTGCGCGACGAGATCCAGGCCCAGTACCAATATCCCCACCTGATTCGGGTAGGGGCAGCGGGCGGGATTGCTACCCCCGAGTCGGCCCTGGCGGCCTTTATGATGGGCGCGGCCTACGTGGTGACGGGGTCGGTGAACCAGTCCTGCCTGGAGGCGGGCACCTCTGACTACGCCAAAAAGCTGCTGTCCCAGGCCGAAATGTATGACGTGATGATGGCTCCGGCGGGCGACATGTTTGAAATGGGCGTGAAGCTACAGGTGCTGAAGCGCGGCACCCTGTTTGCCACCCGCGCCCAAAAGCTCTACGACCTCTACCGCGACTACGACTCAATCGACGCGATTCCGGCTGCCGAACGCCAGAAGCTGGAGAAGCAGACCTTCCAGAAACCCCTGGAGGAAGTCTGGCAGGAAACCGTCGCCTTCTTCCAGCAGCGCGACCCGGAGCAGATCCAGAAGGCCGAGGCCAACCCGAAGCGCAAAATGGCCCTGATCTTCCGCTGGTACCTGGGCAAGTCTTCCCGCTGGGCCAGTCTGGGCGAGTCGGGCCGCGAGTCAGATTACCAGATCTGGTGCGGACCCGCCATGGGCGCGTTCAACGAATGGGTAAAAGATTCCTACCTGGCCGACCCGGCCAATCGTCGGGCCGTTGAGGTGGCCCACCAGATCATGACCGGTGCCGCCTATCTCTACCGCATCCAAGCTCTGAAGATGCAGGGCATTCTGCTGCCTGCCGAGCTGAACCACTACCGGCCCCAGCCGCTTTCCCCTGCTGTCTAGCTTGGTTCGATTCAATCAGGATGTCTGTTTAATCAGGATATCTTTTCAATCAGGATGTCATTTTAGGAGATCAGCATGACTCAAACCCAAACCCCCAGCAGCTTCACTGCCGAAACCATCCAGACCTGGTTTGTCGCCCAGGTGGCCGAGCAAAATCCTGACCTCGACCCGGAAGACATTGATGTCAACGATCGGTTCGATAGTTTTGGGCTGGATTCGGCCCGAGCCATGCTGATTGCCAGCCGCGCCGAGAAAATGCTGGGCTTCCAGCTCTCGCCCTCCTGGCTCTGGCATTACCCCACAATCGCGGGTCTGTCCCAGCGGTTGGCCGAAGAAGCCCAGCAGATGGAAGCCGAGCTGTTGAGCGAACTCGACCCGGAAACTATCGCCCAGGCCCTCAAAGAGGTTGAATCGCGCTAGCCCCGGTTTCTGCTCAACCGCCTTCCGTTCACCGCCCTCCTGATCCACCCGTTTCCCGACTGATTTCCGCTTGCGTCCTCTATTGCCATTGCATCATGACCATCGCCAACCAGACCCCGAACTCGTCAGCCGCTGCCGCGAATCTCTCGGATCGGATCGCCAACCTCTCGCCCGACCAGCGCGAGCAGTTGCTGCAAAAGCTGAAGCAGAAGGTCGGGATTGTCTACCGGCCCGGCTCCTCTGCCGAGAATGGACCGACTGCCGCCATCGACCTGCCCCAGGAGGCAGAGCTAGACCCGACGATCCAGCCCCTGTCGGTGCCCGGCGGCTTTGTCACCCATCCCGATACCATCTTTCTGACGGGCGGCACCGGGTTTCTGGGCGCGTTCATCATTGCCGAACTGATGCAGCGTACCCGAGCCACAGTCCACTGTCTGGTGCGGGCCAAGGATGCGGCAGAAGGGCAGCGCCGTCTGCAAAAAAATCTGGAGTCCTACGGCATCTGGCAGCCCGAGTTTGCGAACCGGATTCTGCCGGTACTGGGCGATCTGTCTAGCCCCCGGTTTGGGCTGTCCGAGGCCCAGTTTGACGAACTGGCGGCCCAGATCGACGTGATCTACCACTGCGCCGCCTCGCTCAACTTTGTCTTCCCCTACCAGGCCCTGAAGGCGATGAACGTCACGGCCACCGAAGATGTAATCCGGCTGGCCAGCACGGTGAAGCGCAAAACCGTCCACTATATGTCCAGCGTCTCGGTGTTTGAGTCAGAAGCCTACGCTGAGAAAGTGGTAGACGAGTCCGACCTGCTCAACCACCATGAAGGCATGTTTTTGGGCTATGCCCAGACCAAATGGGTCGCCGAGAAAATGATGCTGAACGCCCGCGACCGGGGTCTGCCGGTCTGCATCTATCGGCTGCCGTTCATTTCCGGCCACAGCCGCACCGGGGCCTGGAACACTAAAGACTTTACCTGCATTCTGATCAAGGGCTGCTTTGAGATGGGCAGCGCTCCGGTGCTGGACTACTGGGTGAACATGTGTCCGGTAGACTACGCCAGCCAGGCGATCACCTACCTGGCCCAGCAGCCCCAGTCCGAGGGCGGTGTTTTCCACCTGATGAATCCCCATCCCGTTACCTCCAGCGAAACCAGAGCCTGGGAGCAGCGGCTCGGCTCGTTTGTAGAGCATCTGCCCTACCGCCAGTGGCAAGAGCGCCTGCGTCAACAGGTCACGACCCCGGCCCATCCTCTGTTCAGCCTCCGCTCCTTTTTCCTGGAGCCGTTTTCCGAGGAGCGGCTGACGATTCCTGAACTCTATACCCGCGACAGAACCCCGATTTTCGACTGCACGGCCACGCTCGAAGCCCTGGAGGGCAGCGGCATCCGCTGTCACCCGGTCAATCGGCTGCTCTCGGCCACCTATTTCGACTATTTCCTGCGCCAAAACATGCTGGATGCCAAGGCCTACGGTCCGGTAGCCATTGGCCGCGTACGTGCTTTTCTGACCTGGAAGCGCGGTTTACGCACCCTCCAGGAAGGCTTCGACTTTGAGGACTGGAAGCGGGTCAATATCGCCCAGGCGGCCTGATGCTGGGTTGCCTGACACCCATCCAGAAACGCTGAGTTTTGATTTTTTCACTCTACCCAAAGCCAAGCTCTGCCCAAAGTCAAGTTCTGCCCAAAGCCAGGTTCTACTCAAAGTCAAGTTCTGCCTAAGCCTGATCAGCTTCTGCTTCCTTCCTACTCACCGTTCTCTGTTGTGTGCTCAATTACTCAACCCTGTGTTTCCTGTGTATTCTACTGACCCACCCCAATTGTTTGATTCGTGTTTCAAACGCTCTTTAGCAACCGGGTTCAACCGATTGCATCAGTTCTGTCAAATGCTAGTTGTAGGGATAGGAAGAACGTATGACAGCAGCAGGCTATGTCTCTGAAACCCAGAGCCAGATCAAGACGCTGATCGATCTGCTGCGCTATCGGGCAATCGCGCAACCAGATGAGACTGCCTTTGTGTTTCTCAAAGATGGCGAAGCAGTCGCAGAGTCGTGGACCTACCAGCAGCTCGACCAGCAGGCCCAGGGGATTGCCGTCCACCTGCAAGCCATCACTCGCCCCGGCGACCGCGTCCTGCTGCTCTACCCATCGGGGTTAGAGTTTATCGCCGCCTTTTTTGGCTGCCTCTACGCCGAGGTGATCGCCGTACCGGCCTACCCGCCCAAGGCCAACCAGAATCTGAACCGGCTCCAGGCGATTGTCAGCGACGCCGAGGCTGCCGTCGCCATGACCACCCAGGCGCTTTTGCCCGACCTGCGCCCCAAATGGCAAGCGGAAGCCCTGCCTGCGATCCAATGGCTGGCATCAGACGGGCTGCACCGCCTCGACCAGAGCTGGCGCGAACCCGACATTAGTCCTGATACCCTGGCCTTTCTGCAATACACCTCGGGCTCTACGGGCAACCCCAAGGGCGTCATGGTCAGCCACGGCAACCTGATGCACAACGAGCGCCTGATCAAGCAGGCGTTTGGCCACCACGACAACACCGTTTCGGTGGGCTGGCTGCCGCTGTTCCATGACATGGGTTTGGTCGGCAACGTCCTGCAGCCCCTCTACCTGGGCCAGCCCTGCACCCTGATGTCGCCCGTCTCGTTTTTGCAAAAGCCGCTGCGCTGGCTCCAGGCGATTTCCGACTATCGCGCTACCAGCAGCGGTGGCCCCAACTTTGCCTACGAGCTTTGCGTCCGCAAAATCACCCCCGAACAGCGCCAAGGGCTCGACCTCAGCAGCTGGGACGTGGCCTTTACCGGGGCCGAGCCGATTCGGGCCGAAACCCTGGAGCGGTTTGCTGCTGCCTTTGGCCCCTGTGGGTTTCGCCGCGAGGCTTTCTACCCCTGCTACGGCATGGCCGAATCGACCCTGTTTGTCACCGGCCCAGCCAAAACCGCAGCCCCAACCATTCTGACCGTAGATGCAGACAGCCTCAGCCAGAATCGGGTGGTGCCGACGATTAGCGGCCTGCCGCTGGTCGGCTGTGGCCATACCCGCTTTGACCAGAACGTGATTGTCGTCAACCCGGAGCGCCTGACCGAATGCCACCAGGGCGAAGTCGGCGAAATCTGGGTGTCTGGCCCCAGTGTGGCCCAGGGCTACTGGAACCGTCCCGACGCCACTGCTGCCACCTTCCAGGCCCAGCTGACCGATTCCCCAGACCAGTTTCTGCGCACGGGCGATCTGGGCTTTATCCAAGGGATTGAGCTGTTTGTCACCGGGCGGCTGAAGGATGTGATTATTATCCGGGGCCGGAATCACTATCCCCAGGACATCGAGCAAACCGTGGAGCAGTGCCACCCCAGCCTGCGGAGCCCCAGCGGAGCCGCCGCCTTTACGGTGGAGCTAGAGGGCGAGGAAAAGCTGATCGTAGTCGCCGAGGTGGAACGCACCGCCCTGCGCAAAACTGCCGCCAGCGAGCTCGACCAGATCTTCAGCCAGATTCGGGCCGCCGTCGCCCAACACCACGACTTACAGGTACAGGCGATTGCCCTGCTCAAACCCACCAGCCTGCCCAAGACCTCCAGCGGCAAAATCCAGCGCTACGCCTGCCGCATGGGCTTCCAGTCTGGCACCCTCAGCACCGTCGCTACCTGGACCCTGGGCCAGCCCCTCAGCTCCCCGGAGCCCTTGCCGCCGTCCGGTCCAGCCGCCGAGCCTGCTCCAGTTCAGCCTTCTCCAGAAGCCCAGCCCGCTGCGACTCCAAATCGCGCTGCCCTGCTCCGCCAATCCCCGGCCCAGCAGCAGCAAGCCATCCAGTCCTGGCTGCAAACCCAGGTGGCCAGCCGCCTGAAGCTGCGGCCCAGCCAGATCGACCCCCAGCAGCCCCTGATCGACTACGGCCTCGATTCGGTGGAGGCGGTGGGAATTGTTGCCGAGCTAGAAGATTGGCTGGAACAGCAGCTCTCCCCCGACCTGCTCAACGACCACCTGACGATCGCCAAACTCAGCCAGACCTTGGTGGGGCAGATCCAGAAGCCGACCCTGGCCGAGCCGCTTTGTCGGCTGCCCCGCCGCCGCTCCCGGCTGTTCTGGTCCTGGGGCCAGACGGTCTACCAGAACTGGTTCCAACTCACCTGCCACGGCCTAGAAAACCTGCCGACCGATCGGCCCTACCTGCTGGCCGCCAACCACAGCAGCCACCTCGACGCTGGAGCAATTGTGGTGTCGCTGCTGAAAGAAGTAGATCAGGTGATCAGCCTGGGTGCCAAAGACTATTTCTTCGATCACGCCTTCAAAAGCTGGTTCTCCAGAAGTTTTCTCAACCTGATTCCGCTCGACCGGGAAGGCAGCCTCCTGGGGGCGATGGATGCCCTGCGCCACTGCGAACAGCTGCTGAGCGCCCGCACCCCGATTCTGATTTTCCCGGAAGGCACCCGCTCCCAAACCGGCGAGCTTCAGGAGTTTCAGCCCGGTCTGGGCCTGCTGGCCCTCCAGCTCCAGGTGCCGATTGTGCCGGTCTACCTGGAAGGCACCTATCA
>JBJTUI010000647.1:0-3391 GCA_046080625.1 Elainella sp.
GCGGTTGCAGATGGTACATTAGCTGCTACAGCAATCTGGCGAGATATCCGGCGCGCCGCCGAACCTCGTCGCTGGGAAGAAAACCTGATTGGAGCAGTACCGTGACGACCCCATCCTCCCCCGACCAGACCGCCACTCCCACCTTTTCCGACCTCCAGGCCGAAGTGGCCCACCTGCGCGAAGAACTCACCCTGCGCGACCAGCTGGTGCAGCAGCTCTCCCAGGAGCTGTTTCGCTTGGTGAAGGGCAACGTTAGCGCCCCACCCACCGCCGAACTCACGGCCCAACAGCAGGCCGAAGTGCGCGTCCTGCGGGAGCAGGTCCAGGGCGTTGAAGAGCAGGTGACGTTCTACCAAACCCAGATCGCCGAGCGCGACAGCGAAACCGAACAGCTGCGCCAGACCGTGAAGGAGCTGGCCGAGCGCTCTACCATGCTAGAGCAGGTGGTGCAGGAGCTGCCCCGCGTCTATTACGAGAAGTTTGAGCAGCGCATGGCCGCCGTGCGTGAGAAGGTAGCGATGATCCAGCGCGAAAACCGTCAGCTCCACGTCGAACTGAAGAGCGTCAACTACCGGCTAGCCGTGCGCAATCGCCAGACCAGCCAGCTCGATCTGCCCAGCTTCCCCCGGCTGAACGGCAATACCCCGATCCCCACCTTTGGCAATTAAACCAGTGACAAGCCAAGAACAGCCTTTCAGGTGATTGACACCCCGGTTGGGGTGCGCCAAGATTAAAAAAGTTTCACAAACCTTTGTAAAGGCTGGATGGCATGTCCCTTGAACTGATTCCGCTCGACCTGATTCAAGAGATTGCGCATCAATACGGCTACTGGGCGATCTTTGGAGGCATTCTGCTGGAAAATACCGGGATTCCGATCCCAGGTGAGACGATTACGCTGGTGGGTGGCTTTCTGGCGGGCAGCGGCGAACTCGACTACCTTTGGGTTCTGGGTGCGGCGACCGCTGGAGCTGTGATTGGCGATAACCTGGGCTACTGGATTGGCTACTACGGCGGCTGGGCGCTCTTGACCCGCGTGGGTCGCCTGTTTCGCCTCAAGGAAGAGCAGTTGATCAGCGTCCGCGACCGGTTTGCTGAGAACGCCGCCCAGGCCGTGATTTTGGGCCGCTTCATCGCCCTGCTGCGCATCTTCGCTGGCCCCCTGGCTGGCACTGCCAAAATGCCCTACTGGCGGTTCCTGGCCTGCAACTTCGCCGGAGCCGTGCTCTGGGCTGGCGTTACCGTGAGTTTGGCCTACTTTGTCGGCACCAAGGTGTCGCTGGAGCAGCTGATGGTCTGGATCTCCCAATTCACCTTCCTGGCTCTGGGCCTGCTGGCTGCCTGGCTCCTGTTCTCGGCCTGGTTAGAACGCTGGCTGGAGCGTCGCAGCGCCGTCGAACCCCAAGAATAGCCGTCCCTAGTGGCCCCCACCGCCTGCCACGGGCTTCACGGGCTTGAAGAACAGCACCAGAAACGCGCTGGCAAACAGGACGCAGCCCATGAAGAAAAAGCAGTCATTGAACGACATCACTGTGGCTTCCTGCCGGGTCAGCCGATCTAGCAGCGCGTAGGCCTGGGTCTGGGCCTGTACCGGGTCGCCGCCCTGCTGGAGGAACAGCTGGGTGAGCTGGTCGATTCGGTCGCGGGTGAGCGGGTTGGAGAGCGAGATCGACTCAACCAGGCGATTGGAGTGGAACCGTTCTCGCATGGACTGTAGGGTGCCCAGGGTGGCAATCCCAAACGAGCCGCCCAGGTTGCGGGCCATGTTGTAAATAGCGGAGGCCGAGCCAATCTGCTTGGGTTCAATTCCGGCTGTGGCAAAGCTAGAGAGCGGCGTCATCACCAAGGGCTGGCCCATCGCCCGCATGATTTGGGCCGGAATCAGCTGCTCCAATCCCGTATCGTGGGTCAGGGTGGTGTTCATAAAGCAGCTGACGCCAAACAGCGTGAAGCCAATCGCCACCAGCCGCCGCAGGTCAAACCGCTGCATCAGCCTGGGCACAAACGGCGTAATAAACAGCTGCGGCACCCCGGCCCACATGATCGTTTCGCCGATCTGCATGGCGTTGTAGCCCTGGATCTGGGCAAGGTAGAGCGGCAGAATAAATGTCGAACCGTAGAGGCCCACTCCCAGCCCTATGGTGGTGATCACAGCAATCGCAAAGTTGCGTCGGGCCAACAGCCGCAGGTTGAGCAGCGGTTTGCTATTGATGAACTGGATCAGGATAAACAGCGGAATAAAAATCGCCGCCGCCACAGCAGCCCACTGGATGGCATCGGAGCCAAACCAGTCCTTGCGGTTGCCTTCTTCCAGGACAAACTCCAGGGAGGCCAGCCCAATCGCCATGGCTACAATGCCAAACCAGTCGCCCTGTTTGAGGAGGTGCATCTGGGGAGGTCGCTGGGGCAGGGCATACCAGACGCCCGCAATCAGCAGCAGCCCTGGGATCACATTCAGGTAAAAGATATATTCCCAGCCGTAGCTGTCGGTCAGCCAGCCGCCCACCGTCGGTCCCAGCGAAGGAGCCAGCGTCGCCGACAGGCCAAACAGAGCCATGCCCACGGGCTGCTTGGCAGGCGGCAGCACCATCAGGATCACCGTGAAGGCCATCGGGATCAGCACGCCGCCGGTAAAGCCCTGTCCGGCGCGAAACAGGATCATCTGGGGCAGGCTGGTGGCGAAGGCGCAAATGATCGAAAAGCCGATGAACAGGGCGGCATTGACCAGCAGATAGCGCCGCACCGAAAACACCTGGGACAGCCAGCCCGTCAGCGGAATCACCACAATTTCGGCCACCAAATAGGCAGTCGAGATCCAGGCTCCTTCGTCTAGCGAGGCCCCCAGCGCCCCCGTGATGTCGTTCAGCGAGGCGTTGGTAATTTGAATATCCAGCACCGCCATAAATGAGCCCAGCAGCGTGGCGGCCACGCCGATCCAGTCCTTCAAGGTGACGTCGGGCTGGGCCGGGGCAAGTCGAGTCGTTGCGTTGGCCATAAATTCCTCAGAATCACTTTCTGCTTCATGCCCCGGGGCTATCGAGCCGTCTCAACCGTTGCCACCACCGACATTCCCGGCGTAATCCGAGATTCGTAGCCCTGGAGGCTGTTGGCGTCAAACACAATCTTGATCGGCACCCGCTGCACGATTTTCGTAAAGTTGCCCGTCGCGTTGTCGGGCGGCAGCAGGGCAAACCGGGAGCCGGAGGCGGGCGACAGACTATCGATGTGGCCCGTAAAAGTGTGATTCGGGAAGGCGGCGTTGCTGAAAGGGGAATGGTTTATGCTGGCAGAGGCACAGTCCGATACTTCAAGTAGTGCAGCAACAACCGCAGCGAACACTTCAGCATCTCGACTGACTTGGAGTAGCACAACGTCTTCCGGTGCAATCGCGCCA
>JBJTUI010000648.1:0-2816 GCA_046080625.1 Elainella sp.
GTAAAACTCGCGATTCCGCTGCAAAAAGTCGGGCTTGAACGTCACGTCCTGACGGCCCCAGAGCGAATTGGCAATCTTGAGCTGAAGCGATGGATCGGCAGCTTGCAGCGAGGCGGCCAGAGCCGCGTTGGCCTGATTCAGCTCGGCCAAACTCAGATCCTGGATCTCTAACCCTGCGGCCATGGCCTGCTGGGTCTGGCCTGCTGCCCCGTTGTAGAGCATGGACAGGGCCAAGGCGACGCTAGTGGGCGAAACCAAAATGTTCTGGTTCTGGTCGGCGTTCAGCAGCTGGCCAAATAGCTTGAACCCAAACCGACTGTTGGCAGCCGTCAGGCGGGCATCAACAGGGCCGACAGGCTGGGGGTTAGAAGCGTAGGGGGTAGCGGCATTGACCATAGCAGAATTATTATCAGAATTATTGGGTAACTCAACAGAACGGGTCGCGGGCGTCAGATTCGAGAAGGGCAGCGGTATTGGCTGAGGGCTGGCCTGCGATGCCAACCGCGCACCGCCCAGCAGGGCTAGAGCCAATCCTAACAGACCCAAAAATTTCACCGAGTTCAACATCACTCCTCCTGGGATGCATCAATTCAGGGCGTCTTGCCCTCCCTTCTACAGTGGCATCGCCGGTTCAGGAGTTGACTGCGGTTACGGTTTTTGTGACCAGATTTTTGCGACCAGATTTTCGCGGCCAGTTTTTGTAACCGGTTTTCGCGGCCAGATTTTGCGGCCAAGTTCTACCGCCCAGCCTGCCTCAACCCACACCCTTGGGCAAAAACAGGTTGTAGCGGCCTTTGACGCCATAGACCTCGTAGACCTGGATCGGCTGCTCGAAGCCCTTGGGGTGGACCTGCCGGGTTGCGGCAATCTGGACATTTTGCCCAACGGCCTGCCGTGTCTGCTCCGAGATCAGGATCTGGCCGCCCTGGGTGAAGGACTCGATCCGGTAGGTCAAATTGACCGAGCTGCCGACAACGCCGTATTTGGTACGCTGCTCGGAGCCGATGTTGCCGACAATCACTTCGCCCGTATTGATGCCGATACCCATTGCGAGCTGGGGTAAGCTGCGGGCCTGCAATTTTTCGTTGACCGCGCCCATTCTGAGCTGCATGGCGCAGGCGCAGGCCACGGCCCGCAGGGCGTCAGCTGGCTGGGTCAGGGGTGCGCCAAACAGGACTAGGATGCCGTCGCCCATAAACTCGTCGATCGTGCCCTGATACTGGTTGATCACCTCGGCCATGTCTTCCAGGTAGAGGTTGAGCATTTCGATCACCTGCTCCGGCGGCAAGCGTTCGGCCAGGCTGCTGAAGCCGCGCAGATCGGAGGTCAGGATTGTGATCGTGCGGCGCTCTCCGCCCAGATGCAGCCCGGTGGGCTGGTCGAGCAGGGTGCCAACAATCGCGTCACTGAGGTAGCGGCCAAACACCTGCCGGATCAGCTGGTTGCGCTTCTCCAGATCGGTGTTGGCCTGGGCCAGATCCTGGGTGCGGTCCTGCACACGCTGTTCCAGCTCTCGTGTTGTTTGGCGCAGCCGCCCCACCACCAGCGTCAGGCCGGAGATCCCCAGCACCGACATGCTGCCCAGCGTCATGAAAGTGCCGCGCAGATTCCGATTTACTTTTTCGACAAACTGGTCGAGCGGCTGGCGAATTTCCCAGAGGCCAGCCACGTCGCCCACGGCCCAGTCTTTCTTGGGGCTGTCGGGATGGGTGTTGTGGCACTCGACACAGGTGGGCTTCATGATGCTGGCTTCGGCGTAGAACAGCGTCACATGACCGTCGCGCTTGTCAAACTGGACAAATTCCGTCCGGGGCGATGCGGTCAGCGCGGCAATCGCCTCTTTTTCAATGTCATCCCGGATGCCGCCCTTGGCTTTGCGCCAGGGGAACGGGTATTCGCTCACCAGCCGCACAACCATGTCCGGGTTCTGGTCGCTGATCCGGTTGCCCAGCTCCAGAGCAAAGGTGGAGGGCAGTGGAATGCCGCCGGGTTGGTTGAGGTAGGCGTGGGTGACGGCAATTCCGGGCACGGGTTTGGCCCGATCGGCGGCGGTGTCGCTGTAGAGATTGATCGCCTGCTGAAACGACTGGGCGTGGAGGGCGGCGTTCTGAATCGCCTGGGACTCAATCAAACTGGTTGAAAGACTGGACATATTGGCCAGGGCAATGCCAGCCCCGGCACAGAGCAGCAGCGTCAGAATCAGCACGATGCGCCGGTAGAGGAAGCGAAACAGACCATTCCACAGGGGGGCAGTCGACAGAAGCATAAGTCAGTTTGGCCCGGAGCTAGAGAACGGGGGCAGTTAACTTAGAGTCGCTACTCGCTAGACTTTTGGGTTTACGGATGAGTTTGCGGAACCTCCAGAAAAATTCAGCGAATCGTTTGCGAAATATTGCAGTCGGGCTTGATGATTGAACCTGTGAGGTCTGAAGCATGTCAGTCTTACAGCGGATTTCAGGTATGTGGAGTACAGTTAAGGGGGTGAGAGAGCAGGAGAAACCATGAAGCCTTACTCGGTGGATTTTAGAGAGAAGATAGTCCAAATACTTAATCGGAAATAATTAAGAAGGGAGAAGGAGATAGACAGATTCTTTGTTCTGCTAGTTGCCTTAGCTCGCTCTCCTCTGCTTGCGTTTCACCTGCTTGCTGAGTCCAGGATTGATAATGACAAAGGAATTTAACCCCAAAATCACTATTATTGCCGCTATTATTCCTATAATTGAAGTCTGTAAATTTCCAAGTTGTTGATTTTTCAAGGTTATATCTCCTTTGTCATTATCAATCCTGGACAAGTGGGAGTGATTAGCATTTTGGGT